>JANNRY010000233.1:0-3943 GCA_031401935.1 Betaproteobacteria bacterium
ACCTCGGCCAGCGTGCGCGGGCGCAGCCGCTCGGCGAGCGGCACGTTCCGATCTGCTCCCTCCCCCTGCGAGGGGGGAGGTTGGGATGGGGGAGTAGCCGAAGAAAATAGATCATTCATAAAGACGCAATAAAATTGCCAAACACTAGCACCAGCGAGGTTATTAAGGCTTTTTAAGCCTGCAACCCGCCCCAGTGCTAGTGTTTAAATATTTTATGCCGATATTTCGTCATGATTGGCGAGACCACATTATCGCCGTTCTACATGCGATCCAAAGGACTGATCACACCGCGCCCGGCAACCTTCAACACATGCGTATAAATCATCGTCGTCTTCACATCGGCGTGGCCAAGCAATTCCTGCACGCTGCGAATATCGTAGCCGGATTGCAGCACGTGAGTGGCAAAGCAATGACGCAGGGGTTTCGCAGGGAATTCGGTCGACATGTCGACTGCCTGAGAAGCGGTCGCCCAATGCAGTGGGCGACACGCCCTGCAAGGGTGTGGTGTGGCGAGTTTTGCGATCCCGGCCTGTTGCACCGCGCGCTTGAAATCACGCTGGAATGTTTGATCGTACATATGGTGGCGCCGAACCACGCCAGATCGCGGATCAGTCGAGTGGCTTGCTTGTGGAAACACCCAAAACCATGCCCACCCCGCGCCGGCCTTAGGGTATTTTTTATCCAGCGCGAGCGGCATGAATACGCCAGCCTTGTCGGACGCCAAGTCTTGCGACCAAATCGCACATGCGTTGGCAATCTGGTGCTTCAATGATTCGGTCAACGATTCGGGCAGCATGACCACTCGATCCTTGAAACCTTTACCTTCGCGAATCACAATCGCGTGATGATCGAAATCGACATCCTTCACGCGAAGCTGAATGCCCTCCGTGATGCGCATGCCAGTGCCGTATAGCAAACGCGCAAGCACGGCGTGGTCGCCAGAGAGCAGTGCCAAAATGCGAGCGACTTCATCGCGCGTGAGCACCTCCGGCAATCGCCGTGGCACCGACGGTCGCTCGAGCCCGTCGAGCCAAGGTAAGTCGATGCACATCACTTTCTGATATAGAAACAGCAGTGCCGAAAGTGCGACACGATGCGTGGATACCGAGACATTTCTCTTCGCCGCCAGAAATGTCAGGAATTCACGCACTTCATCCGCGCCCATGTCTTTCGGATGACACATGCCCGACCACCGAATGAAGAAACGAAGCCAGTAGAGATACGCCTCCTCAGTTCTCATGCTGTAATGCAAATAGCGCACACGCTCCCGCACCTGCTCCAGAATTTTTACCGATTGCAGCGGCGGCAGCGCGTGGTTAGACTTTCGTTCGTTAACGACGTTTGGCCGAAAGACTGAGGTTTTATGGGTGCTGGAAAACACGAATCTGTTATGTTTGTATGTTTGTACAGCATATTGACGGGAGCGTTTGATTGCAAGAAAGTTTTCCGTATTTTTTCTGGAATGATAGGGAGCAGCGCGGAATGTTATGCGGATGCTGTGCTCCCTACATCAAGAAGGAACGCTGGCGCGAGGGGTTCGCAACCGAGGCCGCCCACGGCTTCATCAAGCACGCGCATGAAGTTCTTGGCCTGCGTCGTCTTGTCTGCCTCGTCATGCCCGGCAACGCAGCATCAACAGGTGTAGCCGAGAAGGTTGGCATGGCCTTCGAGCGCGAGTTCACCGATGAACTCGGTCTATGTCATCTGTACGCCCTCGCCTTGCCCGCCCAGTGAGGCCTAACGCATCGGTCAAAATTGCTCCCTTCGGTCGCTGGACGCCGCAAAAGCGCGGCGCTTTTTAGCTTGGTCGTTAAACAGCGCTATCGGGGATCTCTTGACACGCCGAAATTCATACATACAATGTATTTATGATTACGTTTGAATGGGATCCGACAAAGGCTGCTGCCAACCTCAAGAAGCATAGAATTTCCTTCGAGGAAGCCAGGTCTGTCTTCTTCGACGAGTTCGCAATTCAGTACTTCGACGAAGCACATTCAACGAACGAAGAGCGTTTCCTGATGTTGGGAATGAGTTCTGGCGCCAAGTTACTCATCGCTTGCCATTGCGAACGCGAACAGGACGAAATTATTCGCATCATCTCGGCCCGCAAGGCAACAAAGCGTGAAAGCGCTTTTTATCAAGGTGGCTAAACATGAAAGCTGAATACGATCTCTCGAAACTGAAGTCCCGCAAGAATCCGTACGCCTCAAAATTGAAGAGGCCTGTCACCATGCGATTATCAGATGATGTTGTTGAGTACTTCAAGGGTATGGCCGAAGAAGCCGGCGTTCCGTACCAGAGCCTTATCAACCTCTACCTGCGCGACTGTCTGGCTCACAATCGTAAAGTCCAAATCAAGTGGCCACAAGCTATCTAACTCGGCGCTCCAAAGGGCCGCGCCACAAGCGGCGCGCCCTTGAGCTTGGTCGTTAGCCGACGAAATTGCCCCAGGGCAGTGACTTGCTGCATACTTCATTTTGTCGCATCAGTATTGGAGTGTATGTATGGGAAACGTAAGGTCTATTGAGAAGGCTGTCGAGTCACTGCCCCCTTCGGACCTGGCCGAATTTCGACGCTGGTTTGCTGAATACGATGCGGCCGCATGGGACAAGCAAATTGAGCAAGACGCTGCCTCCGGAAAGTTTGACGGACTCGCTGCGGAAGCGCTTGTCGACTTTCGCGCGGGCACGGCGCGCGAGGTTTGAAGCACACTGCGTCAAAGCGTTTTTGGCAGTGTCTGGACAAGCTACCGTCTGACATTCAAACGCTGGCGCGGAATAGCTTCGCTCAGCTGAAGATCGATCCAGCGCACCCATCACTGCATTTCAAGACGGTCGGCAACGGGAAATTTCACAGTGTTAGAGTTGGTCTCTATTTCAGGGCACTAGGGCTCCCTGTTCCGGGCGGTGTCCACTGGTTCTGGGTTGGCACCCATGGCGAATACGACAAACTCGTCGGCTAACTCGTCGTTCCAAAGGACGGCGCAAAAGCGAGCCGCCTCTGAACTCGAACGTTAGGTCTCGAAATCCAACATGCCTCGGTCCGTAGCCCTCTTCGCCTTTGGGCTGCTGCTGCTCGCGGCAGCGGCCTTCTGGCCGATGTATCTCTCGAAGAACTGGGCGGCAATAGACCGCTACACCCACGCTCATGCGGTTCTTGGAACGCTTTGGATATTGATCCTAGTCTTCCAGCCGGTCTTGATACTTCGCGGCTACAGGATGGCTCACCGGATGGCCGGACGAACCTCACTGTTCGTTGCCCTCGGATTCGTTCTCTCCGGCCTGCTATTCACTCACTTCCGAGTCAGCCGGATGACAGCCGCTACGTTTGCGAAGGAAGGCATCTATATCTACCTCCCCCTCACTGTGGCGGTACTCTTTGCCGCCGCGTGTGTTTTGGGCTTCTGCTGGCGAAAGTCAACCCCAGTTCATGCACGCTTCATGCTGTCCACGGCACTCCTGCTGATTGATCCGGTGCTCGCCCGCATCATGTTCTTCTACCTGCCACCGTTGCCGTCAGATCATCTTTATCAGGGCATCACCTTTACCCTGATCACGGCTGTGATGGTGTACCTTGTGAAATCGCTGTCGCAGGAAGTGCCGGGCCGCATCTGGTACCGAAATTACTGCCTCGGGACAGTTGCAATTCTCGCACTCTTCTTCGCAGTTCCCAATACTGCCGCGTGGCTGGCGTTCGTGAACTGGTTTCGTGTACTCCCGCTGACATGATGCACTTCAACGCTCGCCCAGCGAGGCCCCTCGCTCAAGCGGAGCGGCAATGGCACACCACCAGGCCCGGGCCTGGCGTCCGCCCGTCGTCGCCCGCTTAGCTTGTTGTGCCTTCAAAAAAAATGACCGCGATATACTTGGTGCCAGCTAAGGAGAACCCATGGAGCTCTCTGCTGTCCTGAGGCATCATGGCAGCGTTACCGTGCTGTCCAGAT
>JANNRY010000234.1:0-9309 GCA_031401935.1 Betaproteobacteria bacterium
GCTTGCGGACGCGGGTTCGATTCCCGCCGGCTCCACCATCAAAAAGAAACGCCACCCAGCTTCATCGGGTGGCGTTTCTTTTTGATATTGCAGTTAGCGGGAGTCGAACACGCGTCCGGCACGGACGGGGGACGGAAGCGGGGTTTCGCCGAGCACTGCTCGGCGCCGCTGTAGTCCGAGCGCCATGCAGGGCGCGAGGTGGCTTTTTCGGCGCAGCCGAAAAAGGATTCCCGCCTCCACCCACTGAAAAAAAGCCAAAACCAAGCACCCGCGCCCCTCTGGCAACAAAGTGCCCGAAACGCCATACCAGTGCTAGCGTACGGCATCTCGCATCCATACAGAACTTAGGTGACCGAACCTTTGTGTACAACGCAAACAGCTCGATTCACAAACGTCTTCAATTCACTCGCGACTACCACACCGGTTTCTGCGTCGTGGTGAAACTGACCCGCGTAGTCGTTGATTTCATTCAACTCTGTCACCAAATTTAGTGCGTGACACAACGGGCTCGGAGCCACCGCATTTCGAATTAGATTTACGACCTCGCCAAATAAAAGATTCTTGGGAACCAAACCCGGAAACCTTCTACGCAGATAACCCTCTAGCATCGGCCTTATCGCCTTTGCCACGCTCATAGCGTCGCCTCCTTTACCCGCAATAAACTCATTGAGCAGGCGATGGTGCTGAAAATAAGACGATTCGCATTCTTTATCAATGTCCAGTTGCGCAAAACTAGTGTATCCATTCGCCGCTAGAGTCAATTGAAACATCCCTATATGTTCTGCTTTGTCTGCTCTGTGTAAAGCATCGCGAAGGTCTCGAATGAAATATACGTCGTGCGCCAGCACGATAAGCTGCTCCGTCTTGGTGTAAATCTCCCGTAAAACGTTCCGCGTGTGATGCTTACGATTAATGTCTAAGCTGCACATGGGGTCATCTATGACGACTATTCGTGTCGCGAGCTTTGCATCGGACAGGGTGCTCGCGATGAAAAATGCAAATGCCAATGTCCTCTTGTCGCCGTCGCTCAATGCGGTCGCAAAGGAAGGTGGCCCGCCTTCTACAGATACAGTTTTGCCACGAAGCAGCAACCCGTACTCACTACGGGGCGCAGCACCTCGAAAATTGCCTCCCATGCCTTGAATGGTGAACGCGGCCCCGAATTTTTGTAGTAAGGCGTTTATGTCGTTCTCGTATTTTTCCAATGTTGTCTTCATCAACGCATCAAGGTTCTCACGGGCGTTCTTCTTGTTTTTTTCCGCCGCTGTTGTTTCATTACGCGTAGATATGAGCTGCACAATAAGCGCAACAACCGGAGCGTCATAACGACGTTTGGTCGTCTGCAAAAGCTGCACTTGTTGCTGTAGCTGCTGCACGTTGTCGGAAGCAAGTTTCCCTTTGTACTCACTGATGCTTGCGTTGGCAGCTTTGATTGCCAGATTCGTCGCGCACATCGGAGCAACGATCTTCTTCCAAAGGGCGATAGCTTGGTCCCTCTCGGTCGTGCTGCCAACTGCCTCAGCCGGTGATGCGAGCTTCTGTTCTGACAGACGGCGCAGCAGCGCTTGTAACTCCGACAATGCAATGCTTGCCACTTCCGCATCAAACACTATCGGTTCAATTGTCACGTACTCAGTCCACGCGGCCGCATGCGCGGCCGCCGTCTTAGCGGCTTGAGCAAAAAGTTCAACGATTCTCGAAGCAGTGCCAGATGTAACGATACTAAGACTTGCTGCGACTGTCGCTTTCAAGTCGTTGTACGCAGCGTTGAAGTGGGTCTGATAGGCGCTAATGAGGTCATTTTCAGAGGTGTCCTGACCACAGTACGGACATGATTTGCCGTCATCGAAATGCCGTCCTTGGCTGAGCCAAATTTCAGCCGATTTGTTTCCCAGCGACGCGATATGTTGTCGCACAATTTTCTCTGCGTTCAGATGGACGTCTTTGAGCGATGTAGCAAACACCACAAATGTGCTGTCGATATTCAGGGTTGGTTCAACGATTACTGTCGGCACCGTCTTGCCGAGTATCGCAGCGATGTTGCTTGCGGCATTGATGCGCTTTTGTAACTCAAGCAGTTTGGCATCGACATCATCCACTATTTGGAGCGTTTCAAACTGCTCTAGCGCCATACCGACATGGTGCCCTGAAAGCTCGGCGACCACGCTCTGAGTTTTCTCCGCTACCGTTTTGGCATCTTCAGTCGTTTTTTCCGCCACTTTTCGGGCTGCAACAGCCGACTCGCCGAGCGCAAACTCAAGGAGATTCTTGCGGTGTCCAGTGTTAACTGTGCCACCTGAGTGCACGTTACGTTCGATAAAGTCCGCATCAAACACCAACAACTCAGGGCGCCGCTCTGACCATGAGCCACTGTCAAAGCGCACTTTGTGACCACTGGCGAAATGCAGGGTAACCGTCGGTGGCAATGTCCCATCGACGGTCGTGCGGTCAGTGATTAACTTCGCATCACCAGTAGCTGCCGACCGCAAAATACTCGCCAATGTAGTCTTGCCTCGGCCGTTGTCTGCGTAAATTAAAGTTGCCTTTGTGCACGAATGCGGCTTTCCATTTGCATCATGCAAAAGGCCAACACCTTTTATTTCTGCGATTCTTTCAAGCATTGCCCTACCCCTAGCCGATACAACAATTTACGGATGTTTTTAGGTCTCAGAGTTGAAGCCAAGTGATGGTCAGTTCAGCCATAACAAGCCTCATCCATCCTTACGCACATCAACACCATCCCCCAACAACCCACCCGCCTCCCGCTGATCCAACGTCAATTTCGGCGTTGAAGTCTTGACCCGCTTTTCAACTTCCTTGATGTGCTCGGCAGATGGAATATTCTCCGGCAAGGTGCCACCAATACGCTTGATGGCATCTCGAACTTCCTTGCCAACATTTTCGTGGATCTGGATGGCGTGGGATTGGTTCCGCACGCCATCTTGCGCCAGTTTGTCGCGCGTTTGCGTCATGCGAAATTGGTTGGCTGCGAGTTCGGTCGCGTTCATCCGGTCGAGCAAGTAATCCTTTTCAGGAATGGATTTGCGTTGCTTGATAGATTCCCGCCCCAGGCCGCCGTAGAGACCTTTGTAGCCAGCGTCGTGAAATACACCGAACATTTTGCTTTGCACACCCGCATCTTGCGCGGCGCCGGATAAGGCCTTGAATTCTTCGGAGGTCTGTTTGCGCAGCTCCAACCTCTCCCTGTCTGCGGTCAACTGATCAGAAAGCTCCTGACGGCGCGTCTGGACGGCAAAGTATTGCTGCGCGCGGGCGATTTCCGGCTTGCGTGGATCACCGTTCTGGGCGATGAGGTAGCAAGCAAAGCGGGACAACTGGTAGTCCGCGACATCGCGCTGGCCGCCCTTGCCGAGTTCGATCATTTTGCCGGCACCGGCAAAATGATGCTCAGGAGGATTTCCCGATTCTTTACAAGAACTTATGGCGCGCTCGATGGCCTGTTCAAAACGCCGCCATTGGCTATAGCCCAACATCGGTTGCAGCGCACGAGCGCTCCAGTATTCGGCACCGTGTTCGTTGACCCGCTTCAGATCTTCAAACGACTTTCCTGCAATCGTTACTTCGTTTTTATTGGCCACTATTTCAACTCCCTTTCGAACTGCATACAACCAGCAATTCAGTCACCCTAATTTCCGTTCTGCAATACGGGCAGGTAATCGTAAACTCAGTCATTTACGTCCTCACTTATCCTCAAACTTATCATCCAAACGCACCTGCACCCGCGACCCACAAATGCGCAAAATCAAACGAAAGCTGCCGATGGTGTTTGATCGATAGCAGGTAGGCGATCTGCCCATATTGCGCATAGAGCAACAGAAAGTCATTCAGAACATACTCGCGCAACTCACCATCACCTAATTGTTTGCCCAACGAATCAAGCCCATTGCTGCCCTCGATTGAGCGCGCAGGGCGATCCATGAAATTGCGCCCCATTTTTGGGAAGCGTTCGATGTTTGGGATGACAGTGCTGGTCAATTCGTCGAGCAGTGCATCGAGGAATCGTGTGGCATCAGTGTCGCTCAAAAATTTTTCGATTTCCCCGAGATTGCGCTCAAAGTTTGCGGTGATTTTGACCGTAAGCGTTTTGCTCTGACCGGTTACCACGACACTGCCCGTCAGGCTTGTGCCTTGGCAGCACGGCGGCGTTTGATCATTTGCAGAACCGACCGCGCGTCTTTCACGCGACCGGCGGCAACATCATTAAGGCCTTTGCCAGCTTCGTCTATCAGCAAAAGATGAATGCGTTCGCGCTCCAATTGGTGGTAGTAGTCCAGCCGTTTCGCATCTATCAACGCAACATAGCCTTCGCCATTTTTGGTAATCACTTTTTCGGCACCAGCCTTCACCTGATCAGCCAATTCGGATAGCGTCGCGCGCGCTTGTGAGAGCGAAATAACATCACTTGAAGAGAACGCCATGAGAACCCCCTGAAATTAAAACGTACAGAATAACGCACATGATAGACGCTATCTTTCCCGTTAAACAGTCCAACAGAAAAACATAAAACCCTAGCACTGGCGGGGTACTTCAAGGCAAAACACCCTGTGAACCGCGCCAATGCTAGAGTTTACATATTTTCATCAATATCGCATGCCTTATGATCACCCCAACCACCAGAAAAATATAAAATAGCCCCATAAAAACAGCGATTCGTTACACTTATTCTCAGTTTTTAGTTCAAATAGAAGTCAGTACACTTTAGGCAATTTTCAATCGGCGCCAACGCGCGCGCCTGAAACGCCTGTACATAAGTTTTAAGAAAAACAGGCAACTAAATTGATCTTAAACCAGACTGCTTCCCCCTCAGCCTTTCGACAAGACATTAACGGCTTACGCGCCTGGGCGGTCGTGGTCGTCATTCTTTATCACTTCGGCATCACCGGATTCACGGGTGGGTTTGTCGGGGTGGATGTTTTTTTTGTTATCTCCGGTTTCCTGATGACAGGCATCGTGGTCGCCGGGCTGGAGCGCAGCGAAGGGTTCTCTGTTTGGGGGTTTTACCTTGCGCGCGCGCGACGCATTCTGCCAGCGCTTATCGTGCTGTGCGCCGTGCTGATCGCGCTAGGCTGGTGGGTGCTGATGCCGGTCGATTACAAAACGCTGGGCACGCACGTCATCGCCAGTCTGGCGTTTGTTTCCAATATCAAGTTTTGGCGCGAAGCTGGCTACTTCGACGCGGAGTCTCACGAAAAATGGCTATTGCACACGTGGTCGCTGGCGGCGGAGTGGCAGTTTTATATGCTGCTGCCACTGGCATTGGTGGCGATATGGAAATGGCGTTCTGACAGACGGACGATCACCGTGGCAATTGTTGTGGGGCTAGTGGCTTCGCTAGGTTTGTCGGTCCTGCTAACGCCGCGTGCGCCGACTGCGGCATTTTATTTGCTACCCACCCGCGCGTGGGAAATGTTCGCAGGCGGGCTGGTCTATCTCATGGCGCATCGGCCAGTGTTTAGCACACGTCATCGCGCATGGCTGGAGGCAGCGGGGTTGGCGCTGGTGCTGGCGGCCGTGTTCGGGTTCGATGCGAAATCGCCGTGGCCAGGTTGGCGTGCGCTGGTGCCTGTTGCTGGCACCGTGCTGGTGCTGATTGCCGCGCGCCCTCAATCTCTCTTTACGGTAAATCCTTTGGCGCAGTGGCTGGGCACGCGCTCTTATTCTATTTACCTCTGGCATTGGCCGATTGTGGTTGCGCTTGGGTATTTTGAGTTTCAAGCGAATATGATCGCGACCGTTGCGGGACTGATATTAACAATGCTGCTGGGAGACCTTTCGTATCGGTTCGTAGAGACGATCGCCCGGCGGAAGCTGAGCGGGATGCGGATGCAGTGGAGCGCTGTTGCGGTGGTGTGCGCGATATGCGTCGTCGCGATACCGAGCGCGTGGATTCGCATGAAGCAGGGCGTGTTGGGACGTGTTGCCCCTGAAATTGAACTGATCAGCCAAGAGGCGGTGAATCGAAATCCCCGATCGGCAGACTGCCATCCAGAAACAGGCCGCCAGTCGCCTTCTTGTATGCACGGAGGTAGCGAGATCGGCGTCATCCTCATGGGCGACAGCCATGCCAATACGATGGTGACTTCTTTGATGGCTGCATCACAGCAGCGCGCAGGCGTATTGGAATTGTCGTATCGCGCTTGTCCGACCCTCCGTGGTGTACGAAGCCATCGGGGTGGGGACGATTATCCCTGTGGAGACCTGTTTGACTGGGAACTGCAGAAATTGCAGGCGATACCTAAAGCTGTCCCTATCGTGGTGGTGAACCGCGATAGCATGTATGTATTTGGTCAAAACGAACACGCGGACCAGACGAATTCTCCATGGGTTCATTTTTCACAGCGTTACATGACTGCCGAGCCTGCATTTCTCAAAGAGTATGCGCAACGCCTGACTGATACTGTTTGCATGCTGGCGCAGGATCACCCTGTTTACCTGATGCGCCCAATTCCAGAACTAGGCGTCGATGTTCCCCGAACCGCGCGTGCAATGCTTTGGGGCAAACGTAAGGATGTGTCGATCTCCCTTAGCCAATACCATCAACGCGAGAATTTTATTTGGGGTGTACAAAACGCGGCTCGCGACCGCTGCGGCGTCAAAATCCTCGACCCCCTGCCTTACCTTTGCTGGGATGGCGTCTGTCACGACACCAAGGATGGACGTTCGCTGTACTTTGATAGTAATCACCTGAGCGAATTTGGCAACAAACTGCTGGTGCCGATGTTTGCCGAGGTGTTTCAGACAAAGTGATGGGGCCGGCGGCAACTTTGGCACGGTGGATAATGCAATGCGATTGCAACTAAAATCGGACAGCCCGTGACCGTCAAATATCCCTCTTGCCGTTACTAAACCATGTCCTTTAATCTCCCTCGCCCGTTACTCATCTTGATTGCGCTGCTCGCAATTTTCATCTCATTTGATGGCTTGGGTGACCGCAAACTCGCCAATCCCGATGAAGGACGCTATTCGGAAATATCGCGGGAAATGGCCGCATCCGGGGATTTCGTCACGCCGCGATTAAACGGCTTGAAGTATTTTGAAAAGCCGCCGTTGCAATATTGGGCCACCGCGATCTCCTTCACATTATTCGGTGAGAGCGATTTCACTGCCAGGCTTTACACCGCACTGTGCGGCCTCGGTTGTATTTTGATGATCGCGTACGCAGGCAATCGCATCTATGACGAGGAAACCGGCATGCTTGCCGGCCTTGTCATGCTAAGCGCCCCCTATTTCGCAGCGATGAGCGAGATAGTGACGCTGGATATGGGGCTTACGTTCTGGATGACGCTGTCAATATCGGCATTGATGATTTCGCAACGCGCATCGAGAGAATTCTCCCGTCGGCGTTGGCTTTGGCTGGCGTGGGCAGGCATGGCTGCCGCCGTTCTCTCCAAAGGCCTTATCGGCATCGTGTTTCCAGCGGCGGCGGTATTTCTCTACTGCGTTTTTCAACGCAATTTCCGTCTGATTTTCAAGCTGGAATGGTTGTGGGGGCCACTTATTTTTCTTGCCATTACCGTGCCGTGGTTCGCGCTTGTTTCAATCAAAAATCCTGAGTTTCCGCAGTTTTTTTTCATTCATGAACACTTTGAACGATTCCTGAATACCACTCACCGCCGGGAACAGGCGTGGTGGTATTTCTTTCCGTTGTTGTTCGCAGGTTTTTTGCCTTGGGCAATTGCCATGATTCCCGCTTGCGTGCATGGCTGGCGGCACCCGGCGCAGTTGTCGGGCGGGTCGGATTCGCATGCGGGTTCGCACGCATTTTCGCCGCTCAAATTTGCACTCATTTTCAGCGCCTTCATATTGCTTTTCTTCAGCAAATCCGGCTCTAAATTACCCGGTTACATCTTGCCCATGTTTCCCGTGTTGGCGATCATTATCGGCAGCTATCTGCGTACGGCGGAGCCAAAGCGGTTGTCCTGGCTGGTGCTGCCGGTCTTCCCGCTTGCGATTGCGGGCGCGTACGCTGCGTGGGTTGCCCCGGCATCGCGGGCTGCGGGGTTCAGCCGCACGCTTTATCAGGACATGAGCGGCTGGGTCATCGTCGCTGCACTCTCCATCGCTGTGGCCGCAATCGTGTCCTTTGTCCTGTTACGTGTGCAACGAAAGTGGCTAGGCGTGCTGGTGCTTTCTGTGGGCACCATGATCGGAATGGAATTGATCGAGCGCGGCTACGAGCGAATTTCTCCGTTGCAGTCTGCATTTGCTGTGTCTGAGTCGATCAAACCGCACCTCAAGCCAGAAACCCGGCTCTACTCAGTGGGAAACTATGATCAATCATTGCCGTTCTATCTAAAGCGCACGCTTACGCTGGTTGATTACGTGGACGAATTTGAAATGGGACAGCGAAGCGAACCGCAGAAATGGATTGAAAAAATCAGCGATTTCCCAGCGGCCTGGAACGCGCCGGGCTCGGCGATTGCTATCATTCCCCCCAGCGATGTCGATAAAATGCGTGCTCTGGGCATTGCGTTTGAGGTCATTCACATGGATCCCCGCCGCGCTGCCATCAAGAAAAACTAATCAACCCGGACCGCGAATTTGAACCTCACCGTTTTTTCTCTCCTGCTAACTGGCGTGCTGCTCAATGCAGCGGCGCAGTTGCTCCTGAAAGCCGGCACGATGCGTATCGGTGAGTTCGCCTTCAGCGCCGAAAACATCATCCCGATTGGCTGGCAGCTTGCCACGCAGCCGTTCATCGTGGCCGGTGTGTGCTGCTATGGCATTAGTCTTGTGGTATGGATCATGGGGCTTTCACGGGTGCCCGTCAGCATCGCCTACCCGATGCTTTCGATTGGATACATCATCAGTGCGATTGCCGCCTGGTACCTATTTGGCGAATCGCTTACCTCACAGAAAATGGTCGGCATCGGCTTCATCATCATCGGCGTCTATCTGGTGGCAAAGTCGTGAGTGCCCTGCCCTACCTTAGCTTTGCGCGGCCAACCATCACCGAGAGCATGGCCGAGATGGTGAAAGAAACATTGCTCTCGTTGCAGATCGCGAGCGGACCGCGCGTGCAGGAGTTCGAGAAAGCGCTGTCGGCCTATCATGGTGGACGCCCCGCGCGGGTGTTTACATCCGCGACGGCAGCTATGGAGGTCGCGTTTCAGGTTTGCAAAATTGGTGCTGCATGCGGCGGGTCAGCAACAGATGAAGTGATCACCTCGGCGATGACCTTTTTTTCGGTCGGCAACATGATCGAGAAAGTCGGTGCCAAAACGGTGATGGTCGATTGTGATTTGATTAGCCGAAATCTCAATCTGGACCACGTTGAGCGCGCTATCA
>JANNRY010000235.1:0-2237 GCA_031401935.1 Betaproteobacteria bacterium
ACGCTGACCACGCCGGGCATGCCGTTCATATTAGTTTCAATCGGATAGGTGATGAGCTGCTCGACCTCTTCCGGTGCCATGCCGCCCGCCTCGATCATGACGGTGACGGTGGGTTGATTGAGATCGGGAAACACATCGACCGGCATGCGGGTGAGCGTGAAGGCACCAAACACCATCATCACCACCGACAGCACGACCACGATAAGGCGATTTCTGAGACTCGCCAATACGAGAAAATTAAACATGGCGGCGCTGTCAGCGAACCTGATTGATCAGTGCCGCACCCAGCGTGACCACGCGTGCACCATCGGTCAATCCATCGAGCACCGCCACGCGCGCGCCGTCGAGCGCCACCCAGCGGATAGTCAGCGGCGTGAATCGCTCAGCACCCGTGTGCGCCCAGACGATGTCCTGATTCGAGGGATTTTTCACGACCGAGGCAGCGGACACGGCGTAGCCCTTGACCTTGCTGCTGGTGGCGGCGAACACTTTTACCGACTGACCCACAGCCAAGGCTAACGGCGGTGTCTTGGCATCAGCTTTAACGCGAAACAACACCGGGATGGCGCCTTCTTTCAATATGCGTCCGGCACCGACGAGTTCCAGCGCGATGCGAACACCAATGGCCGGATTCAGCGCTGCGCCCGAAATGTTTGTGGGAAGCAAAGCGTCATATGCCTGCGCCTCGATCTGCAACCGCGCGGGATCGATCACCTCGAAAATCACTTCGCGCGCATCGACCACCTGGCCTGCGACGGCATGGGTCGCTGCGATCACACCTGACACTGGCGCCAGCAGGGACTCGCGGGCAACGTATGCGCCGCCACCAGGCGACAAACGCTGCGTCAGGCTCTGCACTTCGATGCGAAGTGCTTCGATGTCGCGTTGCGGTACGCTGCCTTCGAGCTGTTCCAGCCGTGCCAGTTTCTTGCGGGCCAGTTCCAGATTCACTTTCAGTTCAGGTGTGGCGCTTTCCGACGCGCGCACAAAAGCCAGCACCTCACCTTTCTTTACCGCCTGACCCAGCGATGGCAAGCCGCGCGGACCGGGTTCAATGCGACCCGCTTGCGCTGGCTGTACCTTGCCGCCGGCATTGGGATCCGCAATCACGCGACCGGAAAGCTCGATCGTCTGCGGCAGCTCGGCTTTGGACACAATTTCCGTGCGCACCTGCAACTGTCGCTGCGCCTTTTTGGGCAAAAATACGCTGCCGTCCGGCTGGCGCTTGGGCGCATCCGAGGCTGCCGCCACAGGCGCATCGCCATGATCGTGGCCGGGACTGGCCCATGTATTGGCGCAGAGCGTGACCAACGCCACTGCCAGAAAATAGAAACGCTTAAACATGGCTGACTCCCCCCACGCGACGGCGGACAAACAACGTGACAGCGATGCCGAACCCGACGACCAACGCGCCGATCACGGCCCAACTCTTCCAGGCCATCAAACCATCCGCATGGGTGTGCGCGGCTTCCGCGGCTGGTACGATCAGATTGCCCGCGAGAATATCCACCTCATCACCTGCAGTGATGGTGAGTGTGATTGGGTAGGCGCCGGGCTTTTCAAACGGCTTAGCGGCAAAGCGGTAGTCGCCGTGCTCGACATGAAAGATGCCCGCCAGTTTGGTGCTACCGCTTTCCAGCTCTACCTTGGCATTAAGCAATGGCTCGTTGTTGTGGTAGCGATCGATGATGATCGATAGTTCGCTGACACCGAGCACACCAACTGCCTCGAATAGATCCGAATGCGCGTCGAAACGCGGAGAAGCCTTGCCGGTACTTGCGACCGCTGGGGTATCACCGTGGTCATGGCCGGGCCCTGCTGTGACATTGCCGGTCGCGAGGAACGCGGCCACCAGCAATACATTTGTGCTGATTCTTGAAATCAAATTCATGGGAGGAGTCCTGATGCTTGATTGATTCGGGAGATGCTGCGCGAGCGATTCAGCTTCGCGCGGGCAAGCGAGAGTTCAGCGTCGAAACGGTCAGCTTCGGCGCGCAGACGCGCAGGCAGATCGAGTTCGCCGAGCTTGTAGGCTTTGTTCAGGAGCGCATGGGTTTCACGCGCGAGGGCGAGGCGCGACTGTGCAAATTCCACCTGACGCGTTGCTTGCGAGAGGTCTTCCGCCGCAGATGCGACGTAAAAATTGTGTTGGGAAACGACGGCTCAGGGATCAAGGAACTTTTTCATGCTCACTTTGTCTTCGGAGCGGGAATGGCATTCTTCTTTGCTGATAATTC
>JANNRY010000236.1:0-8538 GCA_031401935.1 Betaproteobacteria bacterium
CTGCTAACCGCTGTGAACGCCTACACAATCTATAACGGGTCCCAACCGAGCAAATGGTTTTCGTGGTGGGTAATGTGGCCCGCGATGGGTTGGGGGATCGGCGTGCTCACCCACGGCATTAGCGTACTTTCGGTATGGGGATTCTTCTCGCACGAATGGGAAGACCGCAAAGTGAAAGAACTGATGGAGCGCGAACGGCAATGAACGCATCCACCATGCCCTACACAGATCCGATCCGGCAGGACGCCTTGCGCCGCGCCCGCAAGCGCGTGCGCGAGATTCGCGCCTTTTACGTCTCAGCAACGCTCTACGCCATCATCATTCCGAGCTTATGGATTTTTAATTTTTCTGCGGGCGGCAAGATTTGGGCGCATTGGGCGACGATTGGTTGGGGTATCGGCCTGTCTATTCACGGCCTAACCGTGTTCGCGGGCAGATCGTTCTTTGGGTCCGAGTGGGAGGAAAGAAAAGTCGATGAGCTCATGGCGCGAGAAAATCTGAAAGTGGTTTCGCGCGAAAAACAACTCGTACAAGCGCAAATGCGCATGTTGCAAGCCCAGATCGAGCCACATTTCCTGTTCAATACGCTGGCCAACATTCAAAGCCTGATCACGCGCGCACCCGACAAGGCGAGCCTGATGATGGACAATTTCATCGCCTACCTGCGCGAATCGCTGTCTGCGAGTCGCTCACAAGAAGGTACAGTGCAGCAGGAGTTCACTCTGGTGCGCCACTACCTCGATCTCATCAAGATTCGCATGGCTGATCGCCTGCAATACACGCTTAACCTTTCACCGGAGCTTGCCTCAGTACCCCTGGCACCAATGCTCCTGCAGCCGATGGTCGAGAATGCAATCAAGCACGGTCTGGAGCCCAAAGTCGAAGGCGGCGTCGTCAACGTCCGTGCACGCATTGAGGCTGGGCGCATGTTGGTGACGGTGGAAGACAATGGCCTTGGTTTCTCTGACCATGCAGATAGCAAAGGCACCGGTGTCGGTTTATCCAATCTGCGTGAACGGCTCGCGGTTCTTTACGATGGTCGCGCGACGCTCGATATCGCTGATACAAATCCGGGTACGCGCATCCGCATTTCTGTGCCACTGCCAGAGAGAGTGCCGGGGAGTTCGCCATGACCACCGCAATCATCGCTGATGACACGTATCGCGGGCTTTCGTTGAAGAGAACTGCTTCTCTTCAACGCCGCGAGTCGCGCAAGCCCGCTGGCGCGGGCGTGTGAGTGCCTACAACAACTTAAGTGACAGCCCGTATGACTAAAACCATGACCGCGATAATTGCTGATGATGAACCGCTCCTGCGCGAACATCTGCGCGAAAAACTCGCCGCATTATGGCCAGAGTTGACCATCGTTGGTGAGGCTGGCAATGGCAACGAGGCGGCAGAATTGATCGCCAGCATCGCACCCGACGTCGCCTTTCTCGATATCAAGATGCCCGGCCAGACAGGCATCGAGGTGGCGCAGGGTATTGAAACAGACACCCGCGTTGTATTCGTCACCGCGTTCGATCAATACGCGGTGGATGCGTTTGAAAGCGAGGCGGTGGATTACGTGCTGAAGCCAGTCGCTGATGCGCGTCTTGCGCAAACTGTGGCGCGTCTGCGCAAATCGTTTGCAGATAGCGCACCGACGCCGGATATCGCGCAACTGTTGAACTTGCTCTCGCGTGCACGGGAGGGCGAATCTGGTGACGGAAGCACGCTGCGCTGGATACGCGCCAATCGTGGTGACACCACCTACCAGATCGCCGTCGATGAAGTGATGTTCTTTCATAGCGACGACAAATACACCGTGGTGCAAACCACCAATGGTGAACACCTCATCGGCAAGCCATTGTCTGAGCTCGTTCGCGCGCTGGATACTGAGCACTTCTGGCAGATTCATCGCGGCACGGTGGTGAATCTGCGTTTTGTGTCATCCACGCGCCGCGAGGGCGAAGGCCGCATGAGCGTCAATCTGAAAGGGCACGGCAAACCGCTTCCCGTTTCGCGCGCTTATCAACACCTGTTCAAGCATATGTAGTATTTCGTCGCATGCGCAATGCATGTTGCGGGTTAACGCCGCCGCAATGGATCGAGCAGGTACGACAAGCCGTTGTGATCGATTTCGCGCATCAAATTGAGCAGTCTGCCCAGTTCGTCTTCCGGGAAGCCTTTACGGGCAAACCAGTGCAGGTAGTTGCCGGGTAAATCAGCGAGCAGGCGACCTTTAAATTTGCCGAACGGCATTTGCCACGTCACCAGTTTTTCAAGGTCTTCGGGATGCATGTGTGGCGACCATTACTATTTTCAGCTCTTTTTACGCTTCAACATGCTTTAACCAAAGGGCCGCACCCCGATCAGCCACGCATGCAGGAAAAGCGCAAACAATACATACACAATGAGCCCGCTTACGACGGCGATGATGTCGTACTTGATGCCGGCGGCGGCATATGTCAAGCCCTGCGAGCGATCACGGCGGCGTGCAGCGCTGAACACCAACGCGGCCCAGAGCATGAAGCTACCGAACAACACCACATCGCCGAGGCGGCCATTCGAAATCAGATGCGCTATCGCCCACAATTTGACCGATAGCGTCATCGGGTGTTTGAGCGCGGCCTTGATCTGGCTGGGCTTCGGGCTCGATGCAGCCAGAAAAATAAATACTGGCAGCATGAGTAACGCCGTGATGTGCTTGGTCCAAACCGGCGGCATCCACAAATCCACCGGCGTTTGTCGTGTCAGGCCGTAGCCGTAACAGATCAATACAAAACCCACCAGCGAGACCACGGTATACAAACCCTTCCATTTGCCCGTACCGAGCCGCGCAATCTGCGCGGTGCGCCAATCATCGGCGAAGACGCGGGCGGAATGCACACCGAGGAACAAGACGAGGCCGATGACGAGAATGATCATGAGTAGAGGCTGAGGAAGTGGGTTGTGGTGCAGGAAACAGATTGAAATGATACCGCTACATTCATTCTCTGACTCTTAAATTAGCGCGGGAGCGTCATCTGCGTCAACGCAACCAACGGCTTGGTCATCTTGACCAGTTGCAGCGGTCGCCGTGCCCGCTCCGGTGCTGGAAACGGCAAGACATCACACCCGGCAAAACCCAGCTTGGCATAAAACGGAAATAAATCCGCACGTGCGTTGACGACGGTGATATCGAGAAAATTACATTCGGCTTCGCGGCAATGTTGCTCTACCGTTGCCAATAGCAGGCGCGACAATCCCTGTCCCCGCGCGGCCGGATCGACTGATAGTAGCCCGAGATAGCCGCGTGAATGATCAACCGAGCAAAACACCGAACCCAGCAGGCGCGTGCGATCAGACGGATCATCGATCACGAAAAAGACGCCTGTCGCGAAGCGCGCACGGATGTCGTCGGCGTCAGTGCGATCACCGCTGACGCAAAATGCCTCGCTGAGAAAGGCCAAGTTGATGACCTGAACAATCGTGTGCAAGTCTGCGATGCTGGCGGTGCGAATTGGAACGATGGATTTTTGGCTTGCTGGTGGCGTCATCGGTCAGTAAACCATTCTCGTGATTGCCTTGGTCTGGTTTGTTCCCGCAAACGGACCCGACGAAAACACGTAGTTCAACTGAGCTGCGTCGGGACCGGAAAAACGCAAACTCATCGTGCCGATCTGCTCCGCCTTAAAAGCCGTCGGATCGTAGACACTACCCAACCAGCGCGAGCTGTTGGTGCTGTATAGCGGGCCTGAAAAAATATTGTTGGTCCAGCTTCCGCCAAGCACTGGAAACCATCGTGATTTTCCGTCGCTTCCATAGGTGTACCACACCGAAAACAATGTGCCGCCTTGTTGCGCGATGTTGATACCCCAGCCGTTTTCACCGATACCGCTCCACCACATGTCGCCCACGTCCAGCGAGGTGCTGCCACCGCCAAATTGCATCCGAACCAACCGCTTGCTGGCGGTGATGCCGTCGATGGCGAAAGACAGATCGGCGCGATTGGCCGAAAACCGAATTGTCGCCAAGCCGACAGGCGCGCCGATGGCGAATGCGGCAGTTTGGTAATTGTTTAACGGTGAGCTCGTCGGCTGGTAAAGCTGCCCCGTATATGTCGTGAATCCGTCACTCCAGCTACCACCCGGCATCACATACCAGCGCGGCTGACCGGCCTCGTCATACACAAAGAGGGCGTTGAATTGAGCCCCGCTGGCGTGTTGCTGGATGCTCATTCCCCAGCCATTTTCGGCCGAGCCCGCCCACCACATGTCCGAGTAATTGGCGCCGCCCCGGGTTGATATTCTGCGGATGCGGTTGTTGAATGCATCGGCAACATAGATATCACCGTTGGTGTCTGCGGCGACGCCGTTTGGATAATTCAACTTCGCATTTATTGGACTGCCGCCATCGCCGCTGAATCCGGATTCACCGGTTCCGATTGCGGTAAAAATAATGCCGTCAGATGTGATTTTTCGTATGCGATTATTGGCTCTGTGTGTCACATACAGGTTGCCGTCACGATCAAAGGCAATCGTTCCGTCCAATTGGTCAAACGTCGCGGATATTGCGGGACCGCCGTCGCCACCAAAGCCCGTCATATACTGGCCGTTACCAGCAAATATGCTGATGATTCCATCTGGGGCCACTTTGTAAATTTGCCTAGTACTGGCGTTTACAAAAAAGAGATAGCCTCGCGCGTCAACAGCCATGCCGTTGATGGATGAGAGGTATAGCGCAACTGGAGGCAGCGGCATTCCGCTACTGCCCACTGGCTCTGCGGCCTTGACGGGTAGTGTGGATATGGTCCCCGAAGGCGTCAGTTTACGGATACTGCCAGAGCCACCAATGAGCAGGTTGCCCGCCGCATCAAACAAAAGCGATGTTGGTAAGCCCAGTCCGACACTGGTTGCAGGAACATCTTCACGAGTGCCGACGCCGTTGCTGTCCTGCCCATTTCCGGCCACCGTGCTGATGATCCCGCCGGGGGTGACTTTCCTGACGCGACGGTTTGATGCGATAAACAAATTGCCTGCACGATCTGCTGCGATTGCCCTTGGCGCCAAGGCTGCATTGGTCGATTGACCCCCATCGCCAGTTGCATCATCCACGAATGTATAGAGGCCATTTCCTGCCACCGTACTAATCCGACCGTTTGGCGAAATCTTACGTACGGTAGTGCCATGGATCACATACAGGTTTCCGTTTGCATCGATCGTCGGATTCGTTGGATAGTAAAGCAATGCGCTTATCGCGCTATTGCCGTCAGCCCCAAAATAGGGTGCTTCACCACCCATGACGGTGGCAATGGCGCCAGTTCTTGTGACTTTGCGTACGCGTTGGCTCTCGCCATCATGGAAATGCAATTCGCCAGCCGGGTTGATCGCAAGATAAGTTGGCTTATTCAATGTCGCCGCGATTGCGGCGCCGCCGTCACCGGCAAAGCCTTTTTCACCGGTACCCGCGATGGTTCTGATGATGCCATCAGGCGTTACGCGACGAATTCGATGGTTCCATGAATCCGTCAGCAAAAGATTGCCGTCGGCGTCGATCACAACGGCCATGGGAACATTGATCGCCGCATTCGTCGCAAGACCGCCATCGCCACTAAAACCGACGGTGCCATTGCCGGCAAACGTACTGAGAATGCCATTGATGTCGATCTTTCTGACTCGGCGGTTGTAGGAGTCAGCAATGTACACATTGCCATGCGCGTCCACGGCCAAGCCATGTCGTGTCCCGTAAAAATTGCCGAGCAATGCGCTACCGCCGTCGCCGCCAAAACCGTCCCCATTCCATTTGGCAATTGTCGAGATGATTCCCGCCGACGTAATTTTGCGAACGCTTTTCAAGTCGAAGAAGTAGAGGTCACCATTGGGGCGACAGACCAGTGCGATTGGCGAGACCTGTGCAACTGTGGCGGGGCCACCGTCACCACTGGAGCCGTATTCACCCGTGCCCGCCACGGTGGTGATAGCACCGTTGGTCGCGATTTTACGAATGCGTGCGCTTTCCGTAACGTACATATCGTCGTTTGCGTCAAAGCAGACGCTCGTTGTGTGGATATTGATTTCGATGGCAGCCGCCCGGCCGTCCGGAGAGCGGGAATTGCTCTGCGCACCCTCACCGGCAACGGTGACCAATGTGCCCGCAGGCGATACGCTGAGGAGACTCGCGCCGCTGACGACATAAAGGTTTCCATTGCGGTCGAATCCCAGGTTACCGATTGGCAATGTGGTGCCGATTGCAGGGTAGCCATCGATTGAACCCCCGCCCGCGACAGTGCTGATGACCTGGCCGACAGCGAGCGCGGGCACGGCAGCCGCGATGGCGAATATTATCGCCGCAGCCCAGAAACGTCTCGCATCGGCGAACGGACGGTGGAGTGGGCATGTGGCGGTGGACGATGTATTTTTAAGTAGAAGCATCATTTCATTGTACGTAGCCAGCGGCGCCGGAGCAATTTCGGAAGCTCTAGTACTGGCGCTGAGTTTCAGGCGAAAATGGCTGTGAAGCCTCACTAATGCTGGAGATTGTTGTTTTTACACTGTGGAAAAGCAGCCGTCATAAATGCCACAAATGCAATTCCGACGAGTGACAGGCTATCGTCATTCAGGCACGCCATGCCCCGACGAGAGACCTTCGCGGCAGTGCGCAACCGCGATGCCTCAGAGTGCGGGCCAGCGTTGCGATCCCGTCGGCGATTTTGATGCGCCGCGCTGCGCTGGTATCTTGTCACGATGATGTCTACAAACACTTCGAGCAATCCGCATGGCTTAGCGCGCGTATTTCATTGGCGGCGCTTGCGGGTCGTGCTGGCTGTGTGCTTCGTACTGATGCTGTTGTTCTCGCTTACGTGGGAGGCTTCCTA
The DNA here is from genome assembly GCA_031401935.1 of Betaproteobacteria bacterium. Lineage (GTDB taxonomy): Bacteria > Pseudomonadota > Gammaproteobacteria > Burkholderiales > Usitatibacteraceae > UKL13-2. The sequence goes on from JANNRY010000236.1 coordinate 6,839, forward strand.
CGCGATACTGGTCGGGCGCTTGCTTTTCGCAGGCTTCCTGACCCTTTCAGCATTCGGACTGTTCGAGCGGTGGCCGCGCCGTTTGCCTTCATGGATGGCGCGCTGGGTATTGCAAGTGGTCGCCGTTGCCATCGCGGTGCCAGTGGCGATGTGGATCGGCTACACCGTCACCACGATGGGACTTGATCCGCCGTGGTGGCGCGATGAAAAACGTTTGATGGGTTTTGGCACCTTTACGTTTCTCGGCATGTTGATGGCTCCCTGGATCGCGGTCACGGCATTGCTCAAGCAAATCAAAGATGACGCGAAGAAGCAGGCGCTGAAGTTTGAGCTCGAGCGCAGTGAGTACGAACGCAATGCGCTCGACGCACGTTTTCGCCTGCTGCAAGCGCAGGTCGCGCCGCATTTTCTGTTTAACACGTTGGCGAACGTGCGCGAATTGGTGAGCATCGGCTCGCCGCGTGCGGCACCGGTGCTGGAAAGCCTGATCGCCTACTTGCGCGCCACGGTGCCGCGGCTCAATGAGCCTGCGAGCACGCTGGGCCAGGAGCTCGAACTGGTGCGTGCGTATCTGGACGTGATGCAGATGCGCATGCCCGACCGTCTGCAATTTTCTGTCGAGGCCGCTGACGACGCGCGTGCGTTGGTGTGTCCGCCGATGACGCTGTTGACGCTCGTTGAAAATGCGATGCGCCACGGCATCGATCCTTCGGAGGAGGGCGGTCGAATCGATGTGCGGGTTGGCGTAAAGAGCGGTCGCGGCTGGGCTGCGGTGAGCGATACCGGCATGGGCCTTGTCAGCAGCAGCGCAGGTTTGGGCACTGGTTTGGCTAACTTGCGCGAACGTTTGCAGTTGGCCTTTGGCGGTGATGCCCACGTTAAGCTTAGCGAGAATCTGCCGCATGGCGTGCGTGCCGAAATTGATTTTCCTGTGCGAAAGGAAACCACGTGACCGCGCAACGTCCGACCGCTTTAATTGCAGACGACGAACCGTTGCTGCGTGAATCGCTCACGCGCTTGCTGGCGCAGACGTGGCCTGAATTAGAAGTGGTGGCACAGCCAAGAAATGGGCGCGCTGCGGTGGAGAGTTTCGAGGCACTGCGGCCCGATATTTGTTTTCTCGATGTACACATGCCAGGCTTGTCCGGAATAGAGGCGGCGCGCTTTATCGGTCGTCGCGCACATGTCGTGTTCATCACCGCTTACGATCAATATGCGGTGCAGGCATTCGATCAGGGCGCGCTCGACTACTTGGTGAAGCCGGTGGAACTCGCGCGGCTGATGGATACCGTGGCAAGGCTCAAGGAACGGCTTCGTTCCAAGCCTGACATCCCCGATACTGATGTCTTGCTTGATCAACTCGCGGCAAGAGTTTTCAAGAGCGCGGCACCGACGTCACTCCGTTGGCTGCGCGTGTCGGTGGGGCAGGCGCTACGTTTGGTATCCGCTGACGAAATCGATTTCCTGCGATCTGAAGATAAATACACCCTCGTTGCGTGGCACGACCCGGCGGGCCAATTGGCCGAAGGACTGGTGCGCACGCCGTTGAAGGAGCTTATCAATCAGCTTGACGCTGAGCAGTTCGTGCAGGTGCATCGCTCGGTGGTGGTCAACTTGCGCGCGATCAAGCAGGTCCTGCGCGGTCACAATGAGACAGCGAACATCCACTTGAAATACCGTGGCGAAGTGTTACCGGTGAG
>JANNRY010000237.1:0-27409 GCA_031401935.1 Betaproteobacteria bacterium
GGTAAATCAATTGACGTGGTGTTGAAGAGCGAAGCAGTTCGCATCGAAGCGGCCATTCCAAAGCAGGCAGAACGGCTCGTGCTTGATGAGCGCGGGCAGCGGCTCACCACCCGCGATCTGGCGCAGATGTTGACGACCTGGATGCGCGAAGGCGTCAACCCCTGTTTTATTATCGGCAGTGCCGACGGACTGGCGGCGTCAGTCAAACAGTCAGCGCTAAGACAATTTTCCCTGTCCGGTTGTACACTGCCGCATGGACTGGTGCGGGTGATGTTGGCAGAGCAACTTTATCGCGCATGGTCGCTTACGCAAAACCATCCATACCACCGCGATTGATGATCTAGATGTCACAACGTAACAACATCATTTACCTCGCATCGAAAAGCCCGCGCCGGCGCGAATTGTTGAAGCAGATTGGCATTCAATTTGAATTGCTGATGATGCGCGAGCAATCGCCACGCGTGGATGTCGATGAAGCCCCGCTGCTCAACGAAACCGCGCACGTCTACGTGCAGCGTATCGTGCTGCTCAAGGCGGCGGCGGCCATGAAAGTCATGCGTGATCGCAGGTTGCCGGTGCGGCCGATACTGACCGCTGACACTACGGTAACGATAGACGGCGAAGTGTTGGGTAAGCCGGTTGATCGCGAGGACGCAGTGCGCATGCTCAAGCGCCTCGCTGGCCAGTCGCATCAAGTGCTCACTGCCATTGCCGTGGTGGCTAACGGCGAAGTAAAGCATGCACTCTCGACCAGCTTCGTCGCCTTCGCGCCGCTGACTGATGAAGACATCAAGCGTTACGTTGATTCGGGTGAACCGATGGACAAGGCCGGCGGTTATGCCGTGCAGGGTCTTGCCGCCAGATTCATCGTGAAGCTTTCTGGAAGTTATTCCGGGGTAATGGGATTGCCGCTTTACGAGACGACGGCGCTACTGCGACAATGCGGCTTGCACATTTAAATGTATTAAAGACACGGCGATAAGAACGCTGTGGCGTCGCAGATGAAACGTTGTCGCATGATGCAGTTGATGCGCCGATATCTTCGCAAGAAACCCCCAACGACTGCCCGAGATGAATGAACAAATACTGATCAACGTGTCCCCGCAAGAAACGCGCGTCGCCATCATGGAGCAGGGCGCAGTTCAGGAGCTGCTGGTGGAGCGCGGTTCCAATCGTGGCCTCGTCGGCAATATCTATCTGGGGCGAGTCGGACGCGTGTTGCCGGGAATGCAGTCGGCGTTTATCGAAGTCGGTTTGGCACGTGCGGCTTTTTTGCATGTTGCCGATATTTGGGCGTCCAACAAAAGCGCGGAGCAAAAGCCGATAGAAAAATTGCTGCAAGACGGCCAAACCCTGATGGTGCAGGTGATCAAAGACCCCATCGGCAGCAAAGGCGCGCGTCTGTCGACGCAAATTTCCATCGCGGGTCGTTTACTGGTGTATTTGCCCGGAGATCAACACATTGGTATTTCGCAACGGATTGAAGACGAGGTCGAGCGCGAACATTTGCGCGAGAAAGTTCACGCATTGATGCCCGAAGGTGAAACGGGTGGATTCATCGTCCGTACCGTGGCTGAAACAGCAACCGACGAAGAGCTTACGGCTGATATCGAATACCTGGTCAAACTTTGGCGCGGCATCGGGACCGCTGCCAAAACAGCGCCACCACAGATGCTGCTGTATCAGGATCTTGATTTGTCTTTGCGGGTGCTACGCGACCTTGTCACCCGGGAAACCGAACGTATCGTCGTCGATTCACGCGAGACACACGCGCGTATGCAGGAATTTGCCGGGCACTACACCAGGCAATCACTCGCCGTGCTTGAGCAGTATGGCGGTGAGCGTCCGTTGTTTGATCTGTTCGGTGTTGAAGACGAGATTGAACGCGGCCTGAAGCGGCGGGTGGATTTGAAATCCGGCGGCTACGTGATCATCGACCAGACCGAGGCACTGGTCACAGTCGACGTGAACACGGGCGCGTTTGTGTCTGGCCGTAGCTTCGATGACACCATCTTTAAAACCAACCTCGAAGCCACGCAGGCGATTGCACGGCAACTGAGATTACGTAATCTCGGCGGCATCATCATCGTGGATTTCATTGACATGGATAGCGATGAACATAAAAATGCTGTCCTCGCTGAATTTCGCAAAGCGCTTTCGCGAGATCGCACTCGCGTGACTGTAAACGGATTTACCCAGCTTGGGCTGGTCGAAATGACGCGAAAACGCACCCGCGAGAGTTTGGCGCACATCTTGTGCGAGCCATGCCCTACCTGTGCGGGCCGTGGAGAAATAAAATCCGCACAGACCGTTTGCTATGAAATTCTGCGGGAAATCATGCGCTCGGCGCGCCAGTTCGATGCGAAGGAGTTTCGCATTCTCGCGTCGCAGACGGTGATTGATCGCTTTCTCGACGAAGAATCACAGGGCATGACGATGCTCGAAGATTTCATCAAGAAACCGATCTCGCTATCGGTCGAAACCGCCTACACCCAAGAGCAATTCGACGTTATTCTCGTTTAGTTAATTAGGACTTCGCGTTCAGGTCCAGCTTTTGTGTCGTCAGAAATTCGGGCGGCGTTTCTTTGTTCGGGAACTTGACGGTGATGTTAGGCTCTGTGACCGCAGCAGCAATCCTCAGCGTTTTGAGGAAGTCCATTTCTACCGCCGCCGCTGCTGGAGCGGGTGGAGCCACTGTAACCTCTTCAGATGGGCCGACGTCACGCACTTGCATGATGAGCTGGGTAATCATGGCAACCTGACCTTCCAGCGCCAGACGTTGCTTGTGCAGCGTCGCAACTTCTTCCTCCATCGTGCCGCCGCGCTCGTTGATTTTTGCGAGCGAATCCAGTCGCGCCTGCAGTTGGGCTTTGTGATCCCTGATCTGCGTTTCCAACGGCAGCGGCACTGCCGTGAGCCAGCGGTCGGTATCGGCGCGCGCCTCATTGAAAATTCGCCGCGCCTGTTCAACCAGCATGCGCCAAAAGCGCCGCACCATATAGCGCTTTTCGGTCATGACGATATTGACAGGGTCTTTGCAGAACTCTTCCGTTTCGCTGATGAGGATCTGCAATTGCGTGCGGGGGCCATCGAAATCGAGAATCGGAAAATCCATTTTTTCAAACTTGAATCGCTGCTGGAATGTGTTGTAGACCCCCTCCATGAGATGTCGGATGTCCTCGCCGGATAGGCACACCGCCTTGAAATCCTCCTGAATGAGACGAATCAATTCGCGCATCCCGCGCGTCAGCCCAGGCGTTGTCCATGAATCGTTCATCGCCTGAAGGCTGCGCGAACACAACACATCTAGCTTGGTGGGATTGAACAAATCCAGCAATGTGTTGCGTTTTGTATTGAACGATGTACGCTGAATTTTGTACTCAGTCAGTGCAGCGTTGTAGGCTTCCTTTTCCTGATTTACTTTTTGCCACAGCTTCATGGTGACTTCGCGGCTTTTACCTTGAAGCTGTACCAGCTCTTTCAACTGGGTGCGGTTGGACTCAAGCTTTTGAGTACAACTGCGGTGACTGCTCGTCATCATCATGCCGATTTCACTCGTCACTGACTTGGCGAGCAACTGGCGCTTGATCGGAATAATTTCATTTGCCAGGAACGCTTCGAGCCGCTTGATGCCTGAACGCTCGACCATCTCTTCATCACCCTTGATCCTGCCCACCAGCGCCTTTTGTGCTGACAACGCGAACACGCGCTCCGGCGGCAGACCCAGTTGGCTACAAGTACTCTCCATCATGCGCGCCATGCCAGCCTTGATCTCGGGCTCGGTCTTTAGCTCGTCCCACATTAGGTCAATCTTGTTGAGCACCGCGATCTTGGCAGGCAGCCCTGCCTTCACATAACGATCCCAAATTTCCAGATCACTCTTGGTCACCCCCGTGTCGATACCCAGCAGAAACAAAACAGCATGCGCGTTCGGTATCGTTGACAGCGTTAGTTCGGGTTCGAGTCCTAGCGCGTTCAATCCTGGCGTATCGAGAATCGCCAGACCGTTTGTGAGCAGTGGATGTGGATAATTCACGATGGCATAGCGCCAAGCGGGCACTTCGACGATGTCGTCCTCACTCGGACCTTGTCCGGAATCATCGAACATCGGTATCAGGCCCATCATGCGTGCGTCCAGTGCATAGACGCGCTTGGTATCGGCAAGGGCTGATAGCGCCTGTTTCATCTCTTTGGCACTATTGATGTTGAGGCGAATCTTTGACCACTCCACCGGCATGTTCTTGAGCTGGGAGATAGATTCATCACGATAGCGAGTTTCGACAGAAAGTAATTTCAGATATGGCTCTTCGCTCGGATCGTGAAATATTTCGGTTGGGCACATCGTGGTGCGGCCCACGTCTGAGGGAAGCAGGCGATCTTCGAAGCTGGAGAAAAATAGCGCGTTGATCAATTCTGATTTGCCGCGCGAAAATTCAGCCAGAAACGCGAGTGTTAAACGCCCGCGATTTAGCGCCTCGAGCAGGTCGTAGAAACGAATGGACTGCTGCACGTCAAGCTGGTTGGTACGTTCCAGCCAGCCGTGGTACTCGTGCACGGAACGCGACAGATTCTCGCGCCACGAGTTGTAGCGCCCGATTTCGCTCTCGAAGCGGGAGTCGATATTTACATTAAAGTCCACGCGTTATTATCCTCCAGCCGTAAACCATAGCAAGGCCCCCGCCGATTTTTCAAGGTACGCAACGGGTAGCATCAGTATCACTTGCAACACGATCAGCAACACAAACGACGACAAATCCACGCCGCCGATCAGCGGAATGATGCGCTGAAATGGCCAGAGAAATGGACGGACCAATGCATCAAAGAATGGCCGAATCGGGTGATACGGGCTCGTCCAGGACAAAATCGCTTGCACGATAACGACACCAATCAAAAGGTAGATTGAGAGCTTCACCAGACAAACCATGGCAAGTAGCGCGACTGCCGGCCACAATCCAGCATGTGTGAAGGCCGCAGGCGTCACAATGGCTGCTTTTATCAGCAACAATAGTACTTCTGCGAACCACGCCACCAGTAGTGAGGCGAAATCCAGGCCGAGCATGCCGGGCACAATTTTGCGCATCGGCTTCACCGCAAAGTCGGTCAATGCGACAATAAAATCGACAATCGGGTTGCCAGCCTTGGCGCGAAATGGCGCACGTAGCGCTTGCGCATAAAAACGCGTGAGGACGGCGAGTACAAACAGATTGATTACCGTTTCGATAACAAAAATAAGTGCCTGCGTTGCCATCAATCTGCGCCTTTCGCAATACTATTTGGTCCGACAGGTGCGGCACTGAGCTCCGTGCCGAGTTCACGCGAACGCACACATGCGGCCTTGACACCATCTATAAAGAATTGCTTTAACTGATGCTTATCGAACGCTTCAATCGCCCGTTCAGTCGTGCCGCGTTTCGATGTCACGCGTGCGCGCAGGACAGCGGGTGATTCGAAGGCCGATGCGGCAAGTTGCGCGCCGCCAAGAAAAGTTTGTGTCGCGAACAAATGCGCAGTCGCCGGATCAAATCCCATTTCCTGCGCTGCCTGCTCAAGCGCCTCGATGAAATAAAAAACATATGCCGGACCGCTGCCTGACACTGCTGTTACAGCGTCAAGCATCGACTCCTCATTGAACCAAACCGTTTTGCCAACGGCCCCGAGCATTACCTCGGCGATTTCACGGCCTTGTGCACGCACACCCGCAGCGGCATACAGCCCGGTGATGCCCGCGCGAATCAGGGCTGGTGTGTTGGGCATGCTGCGGACAATGTTATTGAACGGCTTCGTGCCATCTCCGAGCCAAAGAGCGAGGCTCGAGGTATTTATGCCGGCAGCAATGCTGATCACGACTTGGTTGGTCAGTTTGCCAGCTAGTGGAGAAATGGCTTCTCTGATCATTTGCGGTTTTACCGCGAGCACGATGGTGTCGCAAGCGGTCAACGCAGGTGTGAGCGATGCAACTGCCTTGACACCCAGCGCAGTGATTGTTGCACGCGTTTCGGTCAGCGGCTCAACGACACAAAAACTTTCGGGCGTGCTTTTTTGCGCGATCAATCCGCCCAGAATCGCTTGCGCCATGTTGCCCCCGCCAACAAACAAAACCTTCATTCGCGAGCTCCAAAAATTGCACTACCTATTCTCACCATCGTCGCACCCTCTGAAATGGCAATCGCAAAATCTTGCGACATGCCCATCGAAAGGGTATCAACCGCCATTGCGTTTGATCGTATCGCATCGGACAGTGTACGCATCTTGTGAAACTGCGCGCGCTGGGCTGTTTCCTCAACGGTATTTTCAATGATGGTCATGAGACCGCGCAACTTAAGGCTGGGCAGCAGCGACACTTCCGTAGCCAGCGCGAGTGCTTCGTCAGGCGTGACACCGCTTTTGCTCGCCTCCCCACTCACATTGACTTGTACGCACACGTTGAGCGGGTTAGGTTTGGTCTGGAGGTCAGAACGGTGGCGGGACAATGTGGCGGCGACCTTCAGGCGGTCAATGCCATGCACCCAGTCAAAATGTGTTGCAACCAATTTAAGCTTGTTGCTTTGTAGTGGTCCGATGAAGTGCCAGACGATTCCGCGTGATTGCAGATCATCCAACATTTCAATCTTGGCGACCGCTTCCTGCACATAATTTTCACCAAAATCACGTTGACCGGCTACGAATGCCTCCCGTATATGGGCTGCCGATTTAGTCTTGGATACAGCCACTAGCGAGACCGGCTTCTGCAGCGCCGACGGCAATGCCGCGATTGCGGTATTCATCTGGCTGCGGATGTGTTGCAAGTTCGATTCGATTGGGGACATAATCACTTGGCAATCAGCCGTTTTAGAGGCTGACGTGCGGTTAGTCAAGCAGGCCAGTTAACGGGCTCGGAAAGTGGTTCTACCGGTCCTTGATCAATCAATGCCAGTTTTGTGTTGATCGTCGATCAAGCTGAAAAAGAGGAAAAAGTATAAATGGAAATCGCTGAACTTCTGGCCTTTGGCGTTAAAAACAAAGCCTCTGACCTGCATCTCTCTGCGGGCTTGCCACCAATGATTCGCGTTCACGGCGACGTGCGTCGCATCAACGTGCCAGCGTTGGCCCATGATGATGTGCACGGCATGATTTATGACATCATGAATGACGGTCAGCGCAAGCAATATGAGGAAAATCTGGAGTGCGATTTTTCATTCGAAATTCCGAACCTCGCCCGTTTTCGCGTCAACGCCTTCAATCATCAGCGTGGCGCTGGTGCCGTCATGCGTACGATCCCCTCAAAAATTCTCTCGCTTGAGGATCTGAACGCGCCCAAGATTTTTGCTGAAATTGCCAATCAGCCGCGCGGCATGGTGCTGGTCACCGGGCCAACCGGCTCGGGAAAATCCACCACGTTGGCGGCGATGGTGAACAACATCAACGAGAACGAGTTTGGCCACATCCTGACGGTCGAAGACCCGATTGAGTTTGTGCATGAATCAAAGAAATGCTTGATCAACCAGCGTGAAGTCGGGCCGCATACGTTGTCGTTCGCCAACGCGCTGAAATCGGCATTGCGCGAAGATCCGGACATTATTCTGGTCGGCGAAATGCGCGATCTTGAAACTATCCGCCTTGCAATGACGGCTGCCGAAACGGGCCATCTGGTGTTCGGCACCCTGCATACCAGTTCTGCCGCAAAAACAGTAGACCGGATTATCGACGTGTTCCCGGCCGCTGAAAAAGAAATGATTCGGGCGATGTTGTCCGAGTCATTACGCGCAGTCATTTCACAAACACTGTGCAAAACCAAAGACGGTACCGGGCGCGCTGCTGCGCACGAAATCATGATCGGTACGCCGGCAATTCGAAACCTGATTCGCGAAGCCAAAGTGGCGCAAATGTATTCGGCGATTCAGACTGGATCGGCAATTGGTATGCAAACGATGGATCAAAATCTTTCCGATCTGGTGAAGCGTAACGTGATCAGTATTGCCGAGGCGCGCAACAAGGCCGCCAACAAAGATAATTTTAATTGAAGCGTGCAGCACCACGAATCAATCCTTGGTCGAAAGCGTTGCGCGGTATTGGTGCTGCACGCCAAATCCGCCGCACATTGTAGAGGTAAGGTGAACTATGGAACGAGAACAAGCGCTAAAGTTTGTCCATGAACTCCTGCGAGCGATGCTCGCCAAGAGGGCGTCGGATTTGTTTATCACGGCGGGATTCCCACCTGCGATGAAAATCGACGGCAAGATGACGCCGGTGTCGTCGTCGAGCCTTTCACCGATTCACACAGGTGAAATCGCCCGCTCGGTTATGACCGACAAGCAGGCCGCGGAATTCGAATCGACCAAGGAATGTAATTTCGCCATCGCGCCAGCAGGCATCGGCCGGTATCGGGTGAACGCGTTCGTGCAGCAGGGCCGCATCGGTATGGTGCTGCGAACCATCACGACCACGATACCGAAGATGGAAGATTTGAATCTTCCACCTGTACTCAAAGACGTGGTGATGACCAAACGTGGGCTGGTGATTCTGGTTGGTGGAACCGGATCCGGCAAATCCACGACGCTCGCGGCGATGATCGGCTACCGCAACGAAAATAGTTACGGTCATATCATCACGATTGAAGATCCGGTTGAGTATGTGCATGACCACAAGAATTGCGTGATCACGCAGCGCGAGATTGGTGTCGATACTGATAACTGGTTCGCAGCGCTAAAGAACACCTTACGCCAAGCACCGGACGTGATTCTCATCGGCGAAATTCGGGATCGCGAGACAATGGACTATGCGATCGCGTTTGCTGAGACCGGGCACCTTTGTATGTCGACCCTACACGCCAACTCGACCAACCAGGCGCTGGATCGCATCATCAATTTCTTCCCTGAAGAGCGACGCCACCAATTGCTGATGGATTTGTCACTGAACCTGAAAGCGTTTGTCTCGCAACGACTGATCCCCAAAAAAGAAGGCAAAGGCCGTATTGCGGCAATCGAGATTTTGCTTAACTCACCACTAATTCAGGATTTGATATTCAAGGGCGAAGTACACGAAATCAAAGAAGTGATGAAGCGCTCGCGCGAGATCGGCATGCAGACGTTCGATCAGGCGTTGTTCGATCTCTACGAGGGCGACCACATTTCGTATGAAGATGCGTTACGCAACGCTGACTCACTCAACGATCTGCGCCTCAAGATCAAGCTGGAAGGCAAGAATTCCAAAGAGAAGGACTTGGCTGCCGGCTTGGAACACCTGGAGATCGTCAAGTAGTCGTTAGGCCATCTGCGCAAATGCTTGGAGTAAAGACACACCGCTGCCCATTACTAAAAATATCAACACCACAGCCAATGCAGTGCCTTGTGTTTGTGTATTGTCAAAAAAGCGTTTCATGATGCGCTCCTTTCAAGGGTTGTTGAACGCATAAACAGTATGCGAGCCGCAATGGCGGGTTTCTTGTAGAAACCTGCTGTGTTCTTGAATAAACTGGCTATTCAGTTGAATATTCGTGCTGTTCTCGTATGATGTCGCGACTATGACCAGCATCGACACGAAAATTCATATCTATGCGTGGCCCGAAAGATTTCTCTATCTTGGGCCAAGCACCAAGACCTCCCCGCACCGTAACCATGCCGCGACCTGGTTGATCGCCAAAGAAGGAAAACTGCGGGTGACACTCGGTTCGGGAGATGTGCTCGAAAACGAGGTGATCTACCTGCCCTCAGAAACCGAATACGCCACTGATCTGGCCTCATCAAGCATCGCCGCGCTCTACTGGGAGCCTGAGAGCACTAATTTTCAGCGCGCGCTAGAACAAATTGATAACGTGCCGCGTGCTTTTGCATGCGCAAAGATCAATCGCGGAGAATTGTTCAAACTCTACGAATTCGACACGACCCGCGATGAAGCCGATGTGTTGCTCGCGAGCATTTTCGGGTTTGCCCAAATGCACGCCGGTCATCCATCCTATGTGGATGCGCGCATCAATGCGGCGCTGGTGTTTTTGCGGGATTCGCCAGAGGCCTACGACAGCATTGAATCTCTTTCAGCGCGGGTTCACCTATCGCCATCACGCTTTGCACACCTGTTCAAGAAAGTAGTTGGCGTGCCGGTGCGTCGATATGTGCTTTGGCTGAAAATGCGGCGCGCGCTGGATTTGGCTATCGCGGGTGATTCGCTGACCACTGCCGCGCTATCGGCTGGGTTTGCCGACTCTGCGCATTTGTCGCGCAGTGTCCGGGCAATGATGGGTATCGCGCCGGAGTTTCTTTTTCGCCAGCGTGAGAGACTAGTAATTCATCATTAGAACAAGCATTGGCGAGCTTTTTCGGGCGTTTTTGCTCCAGAAGCCTCACCAGTGCTAGTGTTTGCCGAAATTTATTCTGGCTTACGATTGCTGCCCGCGATAATCTTGTATTCAAACAATCGGCACTCAATTTTGCCGTTGAATAGTGGTGTGCGCTTGCTTGCTGACAGGCGAACGCCTTTGGCAAGTTGCGGGTCGCCGGTAAAGAAATATGCGCGCCATCCCGCGAATTTCTGTTTTAACCAGTCGCCCAGCTTTGGATAAAGCTCCGCAAGATCGGTCGTATCACCGAGGCGTTCACCGTAGGGAGGATTGGTGACCAGCACACCGCTGGTCGCTGGTGCTGCGACTTCAAGGATGCTCACCTGCTTAAGATGCACACAGTCGATCAATCCATTCGCGGTAAGATTTTCGCGCGCATCGGTGATGGCATAACCATATTTGTCAGTACCAAAAATTGGCAGTAACGTATTTGGTTTGATACGCTTCTGGGCGTCTGCAACTTGCGCGTTCCACACTGTCTTGTCGAAATTCTTCAGCTTCGTGAACGCATATTCACGCAGTTTTCCGCCTGACAATCCGGGGGCAATATCCAGCGCCATCTCGGCGGCTTCGATCAAAAACGTACCGCTACCGCACATGGGATCAAGAAACGCCTCATTTGGTTGCCAGCCGCTCAGCTTGATGATGCCAGCGGCGAGATTTTTCTTCAGCGGTGCTTCACCCGTGTGGTCGCGCACACCACGCTTGAACAACGGCTCGCCCGAGAGATCAAGATAAAGACTGGCGTGTGTGGCATCCAGAAATACATGAATACGAATGTCGGGATCACGTGCGTCAACAGATGGCCGTAAATCAACTTGTTCGCGGAATTTGTCGCATACAGCATCCTTTACGCGCAGCGTAATGAAATCAAGACTCTTGAGTGGACAGCGATGGGCGTTGATTTCAACCTTAATCGTGCATGACACATCAAACCAGCTCGGCCAGGCAAGCATGGCGGCGGCATCGTAAATTTGTTGTTCGTTAATATAGGGAAAATGCGCAACACGCTGCAACACGCGACTGGCAATGCGCGAATGCAGATTGACCCGATAGCCCAGCGGCTTGTCGCCCTCGAAGGCAACACCAGCCTCCTGCGCGTGGGCAGTCGCAGCCCCCAACGCGTTGACTTCATCGGCAAGCACGCCAGCAAGGCCGCGTGGACACGGCGCGAAATAGTGTTCCATCAGAATGGCTTTACAACAACGAGGATGACGATACCGACCAGCGCCGGTAGCACGGGAATTTCATTGAGCCATCGATAAAAAACATGGCCGTGTTTGTTGCGATCGGCCTTGAAATCGCGAATCAGTTTGCCAAGATAAAAGTGATGCACGACCAGCAACAGCACCAGCGCCAGTTTTGCGTGCAGCCAGCCACCACGAAAGCCGTAGCCCAGCCACAGCCATATGCCCAAGCCGAGTGTGAGCACCATGCAGGGCGTCATAATGCCGACGTAAAGTTTACGTTCCATCACTTTGAAGCGTTCAATGGAAATTTTGTCATCCGCTTGCGCGTGATAGACAAACAGCCGAGGCAAATAAAACAAGCCCGCAAACCACGCAACCATAAAGATGATGTGAAACGATTTAATCCAAAGCATTTTTAGTCCAGATATTTTTTGAGGGCGGCATCCCAAGTGCCCTGCGCCTGCATAATCACATCGCAAAATTCACGTACCGCACCGTGGCCACCTTGAGCGGTCGTCACATAATGCACACGCGCTCTCACATACGCGGGTGCAGACGGCACACACGCGGCGAAACCGCAGCGTGTCAGGAACGGCAGATCAATCACGTCGTCGCCAATGCCGGCACATTGCGCAGGCGTAAGCGCAAGACTTTTAAGCAATGTCTCGAACATGTTCAGCTTGTTTTCCACGCCCATGAAAAGCTGCGCAATGCGCAGATCTTTCGCGCGCCGCTCCAAAGCTTTGGATTCGCGGCCCGAAATAATGGCCAACGCCACGCCGGATTCCTGCAACAGCTTAAGCCCATGACCATCGAGCGCATTGAATACTTTCATTTCCTCGCCGTGTGGGCCGTAATGCAAACTGCCGTCGGTCAGTACGCCGTCAACATCAAAAATTGCGAGCTTGATGTGGCGAATGCGCTCAATTAGTTCCACGTTTAGTTCTGCGCTCAAGGCCACTACAGCACCCCTGCGCGCATCAGGTCCAACACATGTACCGCGCCAACCAATTTATTGTGCTCATCGACCACCAGCAAACCGCTGGAACCGATTTTGTGGCGCTGAATCAGCTCGGCCGCCTCGACTGCCAAGCGTTGCGCAGCGATGGTTTTGGGCGTGCGCGTCATGATGTCCGCGATCCGCGTTGTTTTGATGCTGTCCTGCGTTTCCAATGCACGTCGCAAATCGCCGTCGCTGAACACACCGGCCAGCACGCTGTGTGCATCGACGACCGCCGTCATTCCCAATCCCTTCTTGGTCATTTCCATGATTGCTGCTGGTAACAGCGCATCGAGCGTCACGGTTGGCACCCGGTCTCCAGTCACCATCACGTCGCTCACATGCATGAGGAGGCGCCGCCCCAGCGAGCCGCCCGGGTGGTGCATCGCATAATCCTCTTCACCGAAACCACGCGCATCCAGCAGCGTGACAGCGAGCGCGTCGCCCAGCGCGAGAGTGGCGGTGGTGCTGGCCGTGGGGGCGAGATTAAGCGGGCACGCCTCTTTTTCTACGGCCGCATCCAGATGCACCGCCGCAGCGGTGGCGAGCGTGGAGTTGGGACGTCCGGTGATCGCGATGACCGGCGTGCCACGGCGCTTTAGCTGCGGCAGGATTTTTAAAATTTCATCGGACTCGCCAGAGTTTGAAATCGCAATCACCACATCATCTTTGGTGATCATGCCCAAATCGCCATGGCTGGCTTCACCCGGGTGCATAAAAAATGCCGGTGTACCAGTGGACGCGAGCGTGGATGCAATCTTGCCGCCGATATGGCCACTCTTGCCCATGCCGGTCACTACGACGCGGCCTTTTTTTTCAGCGACATCAAAAAGAAGTTTATGCGCGGCAATAAAGGCGTCACCGAGCTTTAGCGAGAGCGCACGCACTGCGTCGGCTTCAATATCGAGTGTTTCCCGCGCGAGTTTCAGGGTGCGCGCCGTATCGGCAATAGAGCGGGGACGTAATAAACTTTCCATGAGACTATTGTACCGTTAAGGCTGCGCGCGACGCCGCTTTGCACAGGCCTTTTGCAATGAGGCAAACCATCGGCACCGTACGCGTTCTACGGCTGGAGCCAACAATTTTCAACAATACCCGGAACCAGTGAACACACACTCCACCCTGCCAATCGTATTGATTTTGCTGGCCACTGCCGTGGTGACGGTGGTGGTGTTTCGGCGCGTAAACATGCCGGCGATTTTAGGCTACCTCGTGGTCGGGGCGTTGATCGGGCCGCATGCACTCGGGTTTGTCCCCAACACGCCCGAGACGCGTTATCTGGCCGAATTTGGCGTCGTGTTCCTGATGTTCTCTATCGGGCTGGAATTTTCCTTGCCACAATTGACAGCGATGCGGCGGACGGTAATCGGGTTCGGCGGATTGCAAGTGGGCTTAACGATGGTGCTCGTCATCATCATCACATTGCTCGCCGGACAAAGCTGGCAGGTTGGCTTCATTCTGGGCGGCATTCTGGCAATGTCATCGACTGCCATCAGCATCAAGGTGTTGTCTGATCAGGCGCAGCTTCACTCGCTGCACGGAAAGCAGATTGTCGGCGTGTTGCTGTTTCAGGATTTGGCCGTGGTGCCGCTGCTGGTGTTGGTGCCAGCGCTGGCGCTTTCCGGTGGTGCGCTGGCCATCGAAGTTGGTTGGGCGCTGGCCAAAGCAGCGATTGTTTTATTCCTGATCCTTACCGTAGGCCAACGGCTGACGCGTGCGTTGTTTGGGGTGGTCGCGCGGCAAAAGTCATCTGAACTTTTTGTCCTGACAGTGTTGCTGGTCACGTTGGGATTGGCATGGATTACGGAAGTGGCTGGGCTCTCGTTGGCGCTCGGCGCGTTTCTCGCGGGAATGCTGATTTCAGAAACCGAGTATCGCTATCAAGTGGAAGACGACATCAAGCCTTTCCGCGATGTCTTGCTCGGTTTGTTCTTCGTTACCATCGGTATGCTGCTCAATTTGAACGCCGTGCTGGATCGCTGGGTGTTGGTATTAATGGTGCTGGCGGCGTTGCTCACGTTCAAATTTTTGATCGTCATCGGGCTCGCGTTGTTTTTCAAGAATGATAAAGGTGTCGCGCTGCGTTGCGGATTGGCGTTGGCCCCAGCGGGAGAGTTCGGCTTTGTGCTGCTCTCGCTAGCGGGCCAGATCAATGCGGTGCCCGCCGCGACATTGCAAGTGGTGTTGGGGGCGATGCTGATTTCGATGTTGCTGTCGCCGTTCATCTTGGCCAAGAGCGAAAAGATCGTCATGTATCTGGTCGCCAGTGAATGGGAAATGCGCGCGGTGCAGTTACAGCAATTGGCCATTCAGGCGATGGCCAAGCGCGGACACGTGATTATTTGCGGCTACGGGCGCTCAGGCCAAAGTTTGGCGCGCTTTCTGGAGCACGAAAGCATTCCGCTCATCGCGCTCGACACCGATCCCACCCGCGTCAAGCAGGCTGCCGCTGGTGGCGATTCAGTCATGTTCGGCGACGGCACGAAAAAAGAAGTGCTCACTGCGGCAGGATTGGCGCGCGCTGCGGCCGTGGTGGTGAGCTTCGCAAACACCCACGCGGCGATGAAAATACTTTCGCACGTTCGTTCGTTGCGGCCAGATGTGCCGGTCATTGTGCGTACATTTGACGACACCGACGTTGAAAAACTGAAAGGCGCCGGTGCGGCAGAAATCGTCGCCGAAGTCGTCGAGGGCTCGCTGATGCTGGCGACTCAAACGATGCTGTTGCTCGGACTGCCGCTCAACAAGGTTCTTGCACGATTGCGTCAAGTGCGCGGCGAACGCTACGAATTGATGCGCGGATTTTTCCCCGGTGTCACCGACGTTGCCGACACCGAATTCGACGGACATCAAACGCGCATGCAATCGATATTGGTCGATGAGGGCGCTGATGCCGTTGGGAAGACATTTCAGGTGATTCAGTTGGAAGCGTTAGACATTCAGCTCGTCGCACTACGCCGCAAAGGCGTGCGCCAAACCAAGCTGCAACCGGACATGCAGCTGCAAGCTGGCGATGTGCTGGTGCTGGCGGGCACGCCAGAAGCGCTGGCGCGGGCGGAGATGCGGTTGCTGCAGGGCTAAATGAAACACTAGCAATGGCGGGGGTCGCGGAGCATTTTCTGTCGGTGAGGCCCGCCAATTCTAGACCTTAAACAAAAAGCCCGCCGAAGCGGGCTTTTTGCGTGTCAACTTGTGCCACGATTAGAACGTCATGCAAACCGTGTAACCGGTGGTGTCGAAATCGGCAACGGTCGATGCAATCGCTGCAGCTGGTGCGGCAACCGTGCCACCCGTTACCAAAGCGCGAACCCTAACCGATCCAGTGGTCGTATTGTTGTCATCGATGGTGGCGTCAAGCTGGCGTGCAAATTTGCCGAGGATACCGCTGGAACAGAACACATACGTTCCCGTCATGCCGGTAATAGGGATTTGAGTGACAATCGCGCCGGTGAGGCCGATACGTCCACCCTCCACGTTATTTGGGTAGTACTCCACTTGGGTCATATCGGTCGGTCCGGCCGCGTAGTTGGTCAGGCGAACAGCGCGCCAGTATTTTGCCGATTCGTCAGTGACGACTTGGGAATTCCATTCGCCGTCGATACGACCGTTGCCGTCACCCCGATCCGCTACTGTTCCACCCGGCAGGTTGGTGTCGGCACGCAAATCATCAGCGGGCACGGCACGGAATCTGTCCTGATAGCCATAGATGGCCAACGGCGCATTTTTGAAGTCCGTTGCGAGGTTCTTCACCTTTGCGCTGTTGATCAGTTCCTGCCCTTTCAAAATGCCGCCGAGCAGCAGGCCGATAATCACCAGTACGATAGCGATCTCGACCAAGGTAAAGCCTGATTGCTGGCCCTTCATGCTTTTAATGTTTTTCATTTTTATGCTCCGATATTGAATGCTGTTAAGAGTGCGCTTGCTACGATGGCGATGTCAAAATTGACTACCTGTTATTTACCTCTTACTTACCTTACTGCCAGACCTGCCACCAGACCAAATACAAGGAAAAAAATGGTGAAATCATTCATGTCCAGTTGCGGTAGTTGGTTTTTCATGTTGTCTCCGGGTGGAAGTCAGGCATTTGCCTGAGGTCATATGAGCAATCGACGTGCCAAGTCTTTAAAATACTGATTTATAAAGAAATTAATAAATTCTTACGATAGGCTGCTAGTTTTCCGACAGCTTGAGTTGCTTAAAAAACCAACACCCGTCCGGATTTTCGACACCTTGAAGTTGATCATTCGCTCAGCCAATGGCATCGGGCATTAATTCAGGCTACGCTAGCCCCAACTATTTACACCCACACCAACCAAATCAATGACCAGCGTTTTTACCCCCCAAACGGTGCCGTTGACCACAGCTCTCATGCGTTGGCGGCGCTGGGTCATTCTCGCGATGTTGTTATCGCTGCACGCGGGCCTGATTGCCGAGCCGGGCGGTTACTTTCAGCGTAGCTGGCTGATGGTGCATTTCGGTTTGTTCCTGCTGTGGCAGCCATTCGTCAGCACCGACAGCGAGCTCAACGTATTTGCGACCATTCTGTTTTTCGTGATCACAGGGGCTGTGATCTACAGTTTGTCCGGATGGATGATGATGACCTGGGTCGCCATTCTGATCGGCATCATGGGTGGCAAAGTCTTCACTTTGCAGGCGGCGCGCCGAGGCCGGTTTTATTTGGTGGCCGTGTTTTATCTGTTCACCATTTTGTTGTTATGGGCCGTACCGGTGCTGCTGCTGGGAATCAGCGCGTTACCGACGGGTCTGGCGGCGATGGTAAAAGTCCTTCTACCAGTGGCGTTGCTGATCATGGTGGTGTTGCCATATCGCGCCGAGGATGAAAGCACGGCGCAGGTCTTTGATTTTTTCTACAGCCTGTTTATTTTCCAGCTCGTGGTGGTGCTCGTGCTGGGCAGCATCGCGGCGATGCGCGTTACCGATAATTCATATTTTCGCGCGGTGCTGTTGACGGTGATGTCGTTTTCAGGCGCATTGTTGTTGCTTGCAGCGCTGTGGGGGCCGCGGGCCGGCTACGGTGGTTTGCGGACCTATTTTTCGCGCTACCTGATGAGCGTCGGTATGCCGTTTGAATTGTGGATGCGCCGCATCGCCGCACTTTCAGAAACCGAAATGACATCGGCGCGCTTTCTGCAAACTGCGATGGCGGAAGTGTCCACCATGCCGTGGATTCTGGGCTGCAAATGGATCGCGCCCGATGGCAATGGCGAATTCGGCAAAGAAACCAGCCATCCCGCGCAGTTTCGGTACCACGAACTGGACATCACTTTCCATACCGAGAGCGCACTTTCGCCCGCGCTGTTTCTGCATTTGCGATTGCTCGCGCAGGTTGTCGGCGAATTTTACGAGGGCAAGCGGCGCGAACAAGTGATCAAGCAGAACGCATACATGCAAGCCGTGCATGAAACCGGTGCCAAGCTTACCCACGACATCAAAAATCTGTTGCAGTCGTTGTTTGCATTGACCTCAAAGAGCATCGCGCGGCAGGGCAGCGATGATCCACCGGCAGAGCGCCGCGCTGCGACACCTTACGAGGCGATGCTGGATCGGCAACTGCCACAACTGACCAAGCGCCTGCAAACGACGCTCGACAAGCTGCAAAACCCTGCACTGGGCGGCACCAGCCTCACACTCGCTTCTGAGGACTGGTGGAACGATGTGCAAGTGCGACATGCAGGAAGCGGCGCGTCGTTCATGGCGCGCGGTGACATGAAGGTGGCGGTGCCCGTTAACTTGTTCGATACCGTGCTTGAGAATTGCCTGGAAAACGTACGCAAGAAACAGCAGCGCGAGCCCGGTATCAGCGTATCGATTGAGTTGTTGATTGATGGCTCAGCCGCGTTGATTATCAGTGACAGCGGTAGCGCCATCGCCAGTGCAGCGGTTGAAAATTTGTTCCGCGCGCCAATCGCAAATTCACGTGGTGGCGGGCTTGGCATTGGTTTGTATCAGGCATTCAAGCAAGCCGAGCAAGCCGGATATGTGCTGTCATTGGCGGCAAATGTGGCAGGCGATGTCAGGTTTGAACTTCGGCCTGCATAGTCGGCATAAAATTATATAGAACGCCTATTGGAGAGGCTTTCAGGCCAATATGCCTCCACGAAGCCCGCCAATGCTAGACATTGATAAAATTATCATGGCCAAACATTCAGAAACGCCCGCCACATCAATGCTCAAACAGCACGGCGTTAGCTACACCGAACATATTTACGATTATGTCGAACACGGCGGCACTAGTGTTTCATCCACCTCGCTCGGTGTCGATGAACATCACGTCGTCAAGACGTTGATTTTTGAAGATGACAAACGCCATCCGCTGTGCGTGCTTATGCACGGCGACCGTAAAGTCAGCACCAAGGAATTGGCGCGGCAGATTGGTGCCAAGCGTGTTGCACCGTGCAAACCTGAAGATGCGATGCGGCACTCAGGTTATCAAGTTGGCGGCTGTTCACCGTTTGGTTTACGCAAACCCATACCGGTTTACATGGAGGAATCGATCATGGCGCTCGATCGCATTCTCATCAACGGTGGCAAGCGTGGGTTCCTCGTCGGCCTGCTGCCGAAGGAGGTGGCACGGGTAGTCAATCCGCAGATGGTAAATGCGGCGCTGGTGGAATAACGTCCGTCAGCGCCCGAACAACCGCAGCAGCAGCGTCAGCGCCAAGCTCACCAGTACCGTACTTGTGACCGGCAAAAAATATTCACGGCCATTGCGTTTAAATCGTAAATCGCGCGGCAGCTTCCACAGCCCGAGCTTTGCTAATTGCGGCGCAAACAGGCCGAGCAAAATTACCACCACCGCCAGCACCAGAATCCACTTGATCATCTTTTGGGTCTGCGACGGCTATGCGGAAATGTTATCGCCTGCGTCCGGCACCGTGCGCGCACTCGTATCGTCGCGCCGTCGCGCAATCGTTACGCCGACCATCTTCACGCCACGCATGTGATTGATCTTGGCCACGCTGATTTTTACCCATTGCGCGTTGAAGTCGTGCAAGACGACTTGCGAAATGTGTTCCGCCAGCGCTTCGAGCAACTTGAAATGCTGATCCTTCAAATCGCTGCGAATCCGCTCCACCACTTTGCCGTAGTCAACGGTATCGCGAATGTTGTCGCTCTCGCCCGCAACATGGGTGTCAAGTCCGATCTCAAGGTTGAAATCGAGCGTTTGCGGGGAAAGTTTTTCCCACTCATAAATGCCGATCCACGCGTCGGCGCGAAGCTCGCGGATGAAGATGGTGTCCATGCAAAGTATTGTAGAGTATCGGCATGACCAACTCGCTGATCGCAATCATTTTTGCCTACCTCATTGGTTCGCTTTCGTTCGCCGTGATCGTCAGCTGGGCGATGGGCCTGCCAGATCCGCACACCTACGGCTCCGGCAACCCAGGTGCCACCAACGTGCTGCGTACTGGGAAAAAACTGGCGGCCATTCTTACTCTGCTGGGCGACGCGGGCAAAGGCTGGTTCGCGGTGTGGCTGGCGCAGAAATATGCCGCCGATTTCGGACTCTCCCCGGCGACACTCGCCGGTGTGGCCATCGCTGTTTTTCTAGGCCACCTGTTTCCCGTGTTTTTCAAGTTTTTGGGTGGCAAAGGTGTAGCGACAGCGCTCGGTATCCTGATTGCGATCAACGGCTGGCTCGGTCTCGCTACATTTTCGACGTGGTTGATCATCGTGTTTTTCTTCCGTTATTCCTCACTCGCTGCAATCGTTGCTTCGGTATTTGCGCCGGTTTACTGTTTTTTCCTGTTCGGCATCACTGCGGCGTTACCGGCGGTGATTTTGATGTCGGCACTGCTGGTGTGGCGGCATCGCGAAAATATTGCCAAGCTCATGGCCGGCACTGAATCGCGGCTGGGAGCGAAGAAGCCGGCGACTGAGACTGCTGTAGAAACTGTCCAAACCAAGTAGCCAGACGGCCGTAATGCGAATCATCAAGACAGTCTCGCTCACGCTGGAGCCACAGACAATCGCGCACGCCGATGAAATGTTCATCGTCCTGAATGATCCTGCCATTTACGCGTTCGAGAGCGCACCGCCATCGTCGCTCGAATGGTTGCGCACACGGTTTGCAAAACTCGAAACGCGCCAATCGGCTGACGGAGAACAGCAATGGCTCAACTGGGTGATTCGACTTCCGACGAGCGAGCTCATTGGTTTTGTTCAAGCGACGCTGCACCCGGATGGAAGCGCGGGGATCGCTTATGTGTTCGCCAGTGCGTATTGGGGCCGCGGGCTCGCACGCGAGGCGGTAGAAGCGATGATGAATGAGCTCGGAGCGCAATATGAGGTGCGCGCTTTTACTGCCGAACTCAAGCGGGAAAATTTACGTTCAGTGCGGCTGCTTGAGCGCTTGGGGTTTTCGCTTGCCTCACCGGCCGAGCATATTGAGCGCGAGGTAGCGCTTGATGAAATGCTGATGCATCGGCGCTAGGGTGCGCCGCAAGTTGGCACCGGTACAGCACGTAAAAATTACTGTACCTTTTAGCAGCTCTGGTATTTCCAGTTTCGACTCTTGCCCTCACTCATCCATTCGACCGCTTGCGCCAGACGTATGTCGCGCGTCGCGTCGGTTTTGGCCTCGGTGACCCATTCAACGTATTCTTTTTTCTTGGACGCGCTGAACGCCATAAAGGTCGCATATGCTTGTCTGTTTTTCTTCAAAGCGATCAGGAAATAGTCTGGCACCACCAGTTCGTCCTTCTCGGTCGGCTTCGACCTTGCCGGCGCTTTAGCGCCCGCATCGTGCAGCTTCATGGCGGCCTTGATGATGCGTGCGAACTCCTTGTCGCCAGGCAGCTCAGCCAGCGACGTGATGCGACCGAAATGTCCCATCGCCTTGTCAGCGTTGGCGTCGATCTTGAGTAGATCGCCCAGCCAGAAACCGAGCGCGCAATGTGCCTTGAATCCGGCCATGTTGCTGAAAATAGCGCCTTTGTAATCGAAGTGCGGCATGCTCCACTTGATGGTTTCGCTTATCTCGGAACAATTGGCGTGCATATGCTCGCGGATATGCGTGAGAATCGGTTTGGCGAAGGCGGCCGACTTGGCGATATAGGCGTCAATGCGCAAATCTTTGGTTCCCATCGTGTTTCCCCTTTCTGCGCGACGAACAAAGGATTGTGATGGTGCAATCTAAACCGCGATGGAGTAGCGGTCAACCCGTCAACTCTAGCGGTCGTCTATGAGTTGCCCCTCAGGCCAAAACCATCCGGAGAACCGCGCAAAATGGCAACCTACGTAAACCCAGCAAAACGACCTCCGTCCGTCATGCACCCAAACACTTCGGTGTTTCAGCTAATAGACGACCGACAAGGCGTTACGTAAACTATGGAAGTGACCGATTTTTCTTGATGTGGCTCTTGCGCCACATGCCCCGTCAACTGAGGAATTTTTACACGCATGGATATTCGATTGGACGATTTGCGAGGCCCGGAAATTGCGCAGCTTTTGCAGGAGCATCTGCGGGGCATGGCGCTGCTATCGCCGCCCGAAAGCATGCATGCTCTGGATCTGGAGAAGCTGCGCAACCCTGACATCACCTTCTGGTGCGCGTGGCAGGATAAAGAATTGTTAGGCTGCGGCGCATTGAAGGAGCTTGATCCGTTCCACGGCGAAATCAAGTCGATGCGTACCGCCTCAGCGCACTTGCGCAAGGGCGTGGCGGCTAGACTACTGCAACACATCATGAAAGAAGCTGAGCGACGATCATATAGGCGGCTGAGTCTGGAGACCGGCCCCATGACGGCATTTGCACCCGCTCATCACTTGTACACGCGGCTTGGCTTTCAGCCGTGCGGGCCGTTTGGAAGCTACGTCAAAGACCCATTCAGCATTTTTATGACCAGAGAGCTTTAAGTATCGGATCAAAACAGCCCAGCGCCATCTGTTTACTTCGTTCAAATGAAACTTCCGCCATAGATTCTGCTCAAATTCCCTCGTATTCACCTCGCCATCCACTCACACAGGAGCTGCAATGAAACAAACTCTGCTTGCCTCGCTGATCACCGCATCGCTTCCCTTTACGGCTATGTCCACAGCGTACGCCGCCGCCACTGTTGGCCAGCCGGCCCCTACTTTTGCCTTGAGCGACACTAACGGCAAAGCGGTCAACCTCGCCGACTACAAAGGCAAGACAGTCGTGCTGGAATGGCATAACCCCGAGTGCCCGTTTGTGAAGAAGCACTACGACTCCGCCAATATGCAGGGTCTGCAATCCAAATACACCAAGGATGGCGTGGTTTGGCTGGCAGTCAGTTCTACGGAGCCGGGACATCAGGATTACAGGAAGCCGGAGGTGTTGAATGGCATCCTGAAAACCAGCAAGGCATCGCCAACTGCCTATCTGATGGACGAGAGCGGCAAGACCGGCCAATCCTATGGCGCCAAGACCACGCCGCACATGTACATCATCAACCCGCAAGGCACTTTGGTTTATGCAGGTGGCATTGACGACAAGCGCTCGGCGAACATCGCGGACATCAAGACGGCCAAGAATTATGTGGCTGCAGCGTTGGACGAAATGAAGGCGGGCAAACCGGTGTCCGTTTCTACGTCTGCCCCATACGGATGTAGCGTTAAATACAAATCGTAAACCCAGTAAAGTGATGGTCGTACTGAGCGACACGTTGGCCTGTCTTCGGCATGCATTAAGCGCCAGCCCTCCCATCACTTTTTAATGGCAACATTTTTCCCAACCACCGCAGATTTTCGCAACTGGCTTGAACAACATTCAGCGGACGCTGCTGAGTTGATTGTCGGTTTCTATAAAAAAGACAGCGGCAACCCCAGCATCCTCTGGGCCGAAGCAGTCGACGAGGCGTTGTGTGTCGGCTGGATCGACGGCGTGCGCAAACGCATTGACGACACCGCTTATCAAATCCGCTTTACACCGCGCAAAAAAACTTCAACGTGGAGTGCGATCAACATTGCGCGCGTGGCTGAACTCACCAGACAGAGTCGCATGCGGCCTGCGGGATTGGTGGCGTTTTCACACCGCAAAGACACAAAGTCGCGCACATATGCGTATGAGCAAGCGTCTGTCGTCGCACTCACTCCCGCAGACGAAGCGCGCTTTCGGAAGCATAAGAAAGCATGGGATTTTTTTGAAGCGCAGCCGCCGGGCTATCGCAAAAGAATGATCTGGTTGATTGTAAGCGCCAAGCAGGAAGTGACGCGGCAGAAACGATTGCTTCAGTTGATTGAAGCTTCGAAGAATGGATTGCGGTTGTGAAGTGCGCCCTCAAAGTTTGTAGGGTGGGCAAAGCGTAGCGTGCCCACCATTGGCGTTCGCGTGGGCACGCTACACTTTGCCCACCCTACATTGCTTTGGCATATTACGTATTACACAGCTTGTAGCAACGCCACCGTCCCCAATCCTCCATCCGCACAAATACTGACGATTGCTTTCTTCCTTGCCCCCATCGCCGCCAGCTCTTTGGTCGCCTGACTCAATATTCGCGCACCAGTCGCGCCGAATGGATGACCGATGGCCACGCTGCCGCCATTAGGATTCAACCGCTCCCATGGAAATTTGCCGAGCGGATTATTCACCTGCACTTTTTCCCGCAGGAATGTTTCGCTCTCCAGCGCTGCAACATTGCAAAGTAACTGCGCCGCAAACGCTTCGTGAATTTCCCAGAGGTCGATATCTGCCAGCGTCAAACCGTTGCGGGCGAGCAGGCGCGGAATCGCGTAGGCGGGTGCCATGAGCAAGCCTTCAGTGAAAATATCGACACCAGCAATTTCGTAGTCAACCAGCTTCACACGCGGCTGATTTGCGGGCAGCTTGGCAAGGCCCGCGTCATTGGCGACCCAGATCGCGGCGGCGCCGTCGGTAAGTGGTGAGGCGTTGCCCGCGGTGATGGTGCCCGTCGCGCTACGATCAAAGGCAGGCTTCAAGGTGGAGAGTTTTTCAAGTGTGCTATCGGCCCGGGGGATGCCGTCTTTGGCGGCACCGTTCACGCTGATGATGAGGTCGTCAAAGAACCCACCGGCCATTGCCTTTACGGCATTGGCGTGGCTCTGATAGGCGATCTTGTCCTGCGCTTGGCGCGGAACCTTCCAGAGCTTTGCCATTTCCTCGCAATGCTCGCCCATGCTCTTTCCCGTTGACCGATTCTTTACGCTCGGGATGTGCAGCTTGATGTCGGCAAATTTGATACTTGTGGCGGCATCGAGGCGCTGACCGAAACTGCGTGCCTGCATTACATTGCGCAGCCAATTTGATAATCCTTGCGAGAGTCCGATCTGTACCTGACTCATCGCTTCAACACCACCAACCATTGCCAACGGCACGTGATTGGAGAGCATTCCTGCGGCCTCAAATACGCCGAGCATCGAGGTCGAACACGCCATCACGGTAGAAAACGCAGGGGTCGTTGCATCGAGCTTGGCATCGATCTGGACTTCGCGGGCGATGTTGCTCCAGCGCATGCCCGGAATCACCGTACCCCATATCATCAGATCGGGCTTGGCGACCTTTGCCATCGCCTGCGCGACAGGGACCGACATTTGAATTGCATCGAGACTTTTTAGCGGGCCATCGACTTTGCAAAACGGCGTGCGCAGGCCGGGAACGAGATAGGTAGTTGCGTTGGTCATGGTCAACCTTTTGTATGAGATTTAAACCAAGTGTAAACCTTCAGCATCAACCCCACCGTTTGGCAAATCCCAACCAACCCATCACCCACCGCGCAAATCCGTAGGCGACCCACGCACTCGCACGCGCCAGCAACCCACGCTTCTGCCAATCCTGCGGATTGAGCATCGATGCGTTCGATTGAATTTCTTCCATTATTGATGCACGCAGCGATTCGGCAAATTTTTCGTCGATCACGACCATGTTGGCTTCGCGATTGAGAAACAAACTGAATGGATCGAGATTGCTGGAGCCCACGGTGGCCCAACTGTCATCAACCACCGCGACTTTTCCATGCAACATGCTACGGTGATATTCGTAAATGACGATGCTTGCGCCGAGCAGTTGCGTGTACAAGGCGCGCGTGGCCTGTTGCAGCATCACGTGGTCGGCACGTCCCTGCAACAATAGTATTACCTTCACGCCGCGCTCTGTTGCTTCCATTAACACGCGGCGAAAATGTCTGCCTGGCAAAAAATAGGGGCTGGTGATCAACACCTCGCGGCGCGCCGTGCCGATGGCCGTCAAATAGGCCTTTTCGATATCGCGTCGATGTCGAAAGTTATCTCGAACTGCAAAGAAGGCACGCATATCCCCAACGTCCGCATCTTGCCGCAAGGCCAAGGGAACATGCGTCGGAAAATCCGGAATCGGGTCCTTCAACGGGCGACGCCCCAATTTCCACCAGGATACCGTTCGCCAAAGTCGAACCATCGCCATATAAATATCGGCGAGTACCGGTCCTTCGACTCGTACCGCGTAATCGTAGCGTGGAAATTCTGACAGGCACTCCGTCATATCATCGATCAGATTGATGCCGCCGACGAAACCGACCCGGCCATCGATCAAGGCAATTTTGCGATGTACTCGTCGCAGGCGACTTTTTTTGAAACTGAATAACTTTCTTTCCGGACGAAAAACCAGCACGACTACGCCGGCGCGCTGCATGGCGTCAAAGAACGTCTGCGGTGTGAAATGGGAGCCGACGCCGTCGACCAGCACCTGCACGGTGATGTTGCGCTGCGCTGCGCGCTTTAACGCATCAGCGATCGCTGTACCTGCAACGTCATCAGAGAAAATGTAGGTCTCCAGTCGGACCTCGACCGTTGCAGCATCAATGGCCGCAATCAATGCCGGAAAAAAATCCGTGCCGTTCTTGAGAAGTGTGATGCGATTGCCCGGCACAACACGTGACTCACGCCGTTGAATGCGTGCTCTCACTAGCGTGGCCGCAGCGTCACCGTCAATCCAACGTGATCTGACATCCTGCGCCAGTTCACACCGTCCACCTTGCCATGAAGGCGACCGGTACTTTCCACCTCAAGGCCCCGCACGTAAATCCGATCCAGCGTAAAAAATGGCAGCATCGCCGGGAATGTGCGGGCGGGTTTACCGTTGGCGTGCTCAAAAACTTCAATGAGGCCGAGTGCCTCGCGCAATCGTTTACTGGTACCACTCGCTCCGGCACGCCAATCGTTGAAGTCACCTGCAACCAGTAGCGGGCCGTCGTGCGAGGATTCATGCAGAAACTCGATCAGGCGCTCCACCTGCATTTTGCGGCTGCGTGCAAACAAACCCAGATGAATGCACACGCAGGTCAATGGCGCTTTCCACCCTGCTATCTCGACTCGCGCCATCAGATGGCCGCGCGCTTCGTAACGGTGGTGAGAGACATCGCGATTGATCCAATTGATCACCGGGAACGCCGACAGTATCGCGTTACCGTGGTCGCCGTGTTTGTTACGTGCGTTCAATCCGTAAACCAGATCGGTATAACGCCCCTCGGCGATGTGTTCGTGCTGCGCGAGATTGGGCCAATCTTCAAATTTATTTTCGTGCTTGACGTGGACGCCCTGCACCTCCTGAAGAAACACGATATCTGCGTTCAACGATTGCACTTTTTCCCGCACATCGTGAATCACCAGACGGCGATTCAGCGGGCTCAAGCCTTTGTGGATGTTGTAGGTGGCAATGGTGATGCGTTCGGTCATGGTTCAGTTGAGTTCGTTGGGACAAAAATTAGGGCTGTGCCAACCAGCGTGGCAATTCGAGTATGGCGTCGCGATTGGAGGTTGAAAAACACAGCGATGCGGCCTTTTCGACATCCAGCCATACATATTGCAAGTGTTCACCCGCATGCAGTGTGACACTCACCCGGTCCGGAAGCTGTAGTCCAAACACGTGTTCGGTGTTGTGTGTAGTACCGGGTGGGTAGCGATGCAACCAGATGGGATAAATCTCGTAAA
>JANNRY010000238.1:0-3872 GCA_031401935.1 Betaproteobacteria bacterium
AACAATCTAATTAATATTGATTTGTCTGGGTTACAATTAACAAAAATTCCTCAACAGTTGTTTAAATGTTTATCGTTACAATCATTAACTCTTAAAGATAATCTTATAAAAGTACTACCAAGAGAAATTTCAAAACTGCACACAGAGATTGATGATGACGATGGCATCCAGCAACGCTGGGTCGGCCTGCTTGTAAACCGCTTCGCGAATATCTTCAAACAATTTGCCAGTGACCAGGGATTCTGAATTGAACGGCACATAACCCACACTGCGCTTGGCACCATAGAAGTGCGAAGTGAATGTCAAGCCATAGACACAGCAGGCAGAGCCAGAGAGGATGGTCGCCGTGCGGCGCATGCGCAAGCCAACCCGCAAGGCACCGAAGGCGGGGCACATGCTTTGAGGTTGATCATGCGGACCTGCCTTGGGGTCTTTGGGATAGTCTTTGGCGTATTGATCAAGAATTTCTGATTTGCCTGCCGTTTTGGCGGCCGCCAGCATGGCATCACCGCCCGAGTGGCAACCCATGCCATCGCCATCAATGGCGGTGGGCACGGCCAAGGATTGCGCGGGGACGATGGGAATGATGGTGCTCATGACTTGCTTGCTGCTAATTCGCTGGGGCTTTTCTAGACTTCGTCGTAGACGACTTCGAGCGTCTCTTTTTTCGATTCGGTTTTGCCACACATGTCAAACTGGGTTGCGGGCTCCAGCACCACATTGCGGCCCACACTGTCTGCGGAGAACAACCCCAGCAGCGCGTCTTGCGTCATCGGTTTTGGACGAATCGGCTGCGAAGTGCCTACGTTTTCAGCGAGCTCGGCAAACATGGGGCCCCACACGGAGCCGGGCCTGCCGATAATTTCGTAGCTGGCGCTCTTACGGCGAATGTCATCATTGGCAGGGATTACTGACAGCACTGGAATTCCGACCTTTTCGGCAAAGGCGGACGCCTCGCCAGTGCCATCGTTGCGGTTGATCACCATGCCCGCCACGCCCACATTGCCACCGAGCTTGCGGAAGTACTCCACAGCCGAGCAGACGTTGTTGGCGACGTACAGCGACTGCAAATCGTTGCTGGCGACCACAATCACTTTTTGGCACATGTCGCGCGCGATGGGCAGACCAAAGCCGCCGCAGACCACGTCACCTAAAAAGTCGAGCAGAACGTAGTCAAAGCCCCAGTCGTGGAACCCAAGCTTCTCGAGCGTTTCAAAGCCATGAATAATCCCGCGCCCGCCGCAGCCGCGACCGACCTCTGGTCCGCCCAATTCCATCGCGAACACACCGTCGCGTTGGAAGCAGACATCCTCGATGCTGATTTCTTCGCCTGCCAGTTTCTTGGCCGATGAGGTTTCTATAATCGTTGGGGTCGATTTGCCGCCGAATAATAGCGAAGTGGTGTCCGACTTCGGATCGCACCCGATGAGCAGCACACGCTTGCCCTGCTGCGCCATCATGTAGCTGAGGTTGGCGAGCGCGAAGCTCTTTCCAGACCCGCCTTTGCCGTAAATCGCAATTATCTGCGTTTCCTTGGTGACTTCGCCAGTCGGCACGGGATCAGGCTCGATAGAAGCCTCGTTCCGCAATGCGTCTATATCGAGCACGCTCATTGGCAATCTCTCCAATCGAGGACCATTTTCAGGCAATCGGGGTTTTCAAAGGCTTGCGGGTACGCATTGGCGGCGTTGCCAGCAGGTTCGATGTCGGTAATCAGGCCCGACAGGTCGAGCGCGCCGGTCTCGATCAGCGCATGGACCGATGCCAAATCCTCTGGCTGCCACTCGGCGGCGATCCGCAACCGGGCTTCGCGCTGGAAGGCAGGCGCGAATGCAAAACTTATCGGCTGGCTGTAGAAGCCTGCCAGTACCAACTCGCCGCCCTTGGCAAGTCGGCCAATGAAACTGCCAATTGACGACGCGTCTCCGCTAACGTCATAGATATGGCCGTAATCATGGCGGTCATCATCACCCGGGTGAATTACGCTATAGCCGGCGGCACCGCTTTGCCGTGCGGCACTTGTATCCCAAACGACCGGTGCTGGAGCGCCTGCTGCAATCGTCAACCGCGCCAGCAAGCGCCCGAGAATTCCGTGACCGACAATCAACTGCGGTGCTTCGCCGTGGCAAATCGCGTGTAATGCGGTCGCGGCAAGCGCGTATAATATGCCCTGCTCTGCCAAATCTTCCGAAACAGGTATCGCCCTTGCCGACGCGACAATGACATTACGCGCCGCGCCGCCAAAAAGCCCGCGGGCATCGCGGTAGCAACTTGCGCCGGGGACAAATACCCACTCACCGATGCGCGATTGATGGTCGGCACCCGCATCGACGATCCGCCCCACCGATTCGTATCCGGGAATCAAAGGATAGCCCATACCGGGGAAGGCAGGCATCTGCCCGGTCCACAATAGCTTCTCGGTCCCGGTGCTGATGCCGCTATAGTGAATTTTAACGCTGACATCGCCCGAGTCCACGGCAGTCAGCGCAGTTTTGCGCATTTCCAGACTGCCCGGTGCATCAAATATGACGGCTGTAGTCTCCAAAACGACCTTATCCTCCTGCGGTCTCTTGCCCAAAATGCTGGATAGAGACTCTGTCAGGTGTCAAATTATCGGAACACTTTTAAATGTCAAATAATTTGGACAGTCGATCTGTTATTTTCTGGCGACAAGTGCGCCGGTGATGATCGGGAGCGCTGTTTTCACCTGATCGATACGCGCAAAACCGGCCTTTCTCAGCAATGTCGCAGTTTCTGTTGCCGACCTTGGCCTGCCTGAGCCCATTGCCCAGAGATATAGTCCAAAATAGGCATCGCCCATGCGAGTCGCTGACGCACTTTCTGCCATCGGCTCCACGACAAGCAAGCGGCCCCCCGCAGGCAACGCCTCGTAAATCTTGGTAAGCAACACTTGGGCGATCTCGTCGTCATGGTCGTGCAAGATGCGAATTAGAGTAATGAGGTCGTAGCCACCGGGAAGCGCGGTCTTTTTGAAGCTGCCAGGGTAAAACACGATTGATGCCGAACCGGCGATTCGTTTTTGCGCTTCAGCTATAACATCGGGCAGATCGAATATGCCGAATTGTAGGTTCGGCGCGGCGGCGGCAATTGCCGCTGTGAAGGCGCCCGATCCGCCACCGATATCAAGCATCCGCCGGTGCGCCGAAAAATCGTAGGCATCTATAATCTGCTGCGACACCATTGGCTGCGTTGCGGCCATGAGGGCGGAATAGCCCGCCGCGTCCTCGCCCCGTCCTTTCGCGGCATAGGTCCAATAGGCTGACAGCTTTGTTTCCTCTCGCCGGTCCTTCGACAGCAACGCCAGCGGATCGGCCAAATCGGCATAGAGCAAATGATGATGTCGGATCATCGCCATCGCGCCCTCGTTTGCTGACAACGGCGCACCGGCCTCACCAAGCGTCCAAAGTCCGGCTTGCGGCGATTCGGCGATTTGCAATGATTGACCCGCCCTAAGAAGCCGGTCGGTCGCGTCGGGACTTAACCCTGTGTGCTTGGCAATCTCATCGAAGCTGCGCAGTTGCCCCTGAAGAAAGTCGATCAGCCCCGCGCTCACGAATGCCGTCAAAATCTGCGAATAAATAAACCCTGCGATTAAATCGAACTGCGCCGCCGCCCGCCGCCGTGCAATGCTGCGGATTATCGGCGTGCGTGACGCCCATCGCTGGAACCTTGCGCTACCCAGTATCGCATTGCGGCGCATTATCCACCGAGTCTTTAGGCTCAAATTGTCGGATTTTTTTGACATATTATTTGTCGATATGATTGGACTTCTGATAGCCTAGGTCAAATTGAAAGTTGCTTGGGAGAGCGGGGACATTTTTAAAGACAGCCAAACCATAGTCATCGGAGCA
>JANNRY010000239.1:0-11962 GCA_031401935.1 Betaproteobacteria bacterium
GAGGAATCGATTGTGAAGAATGATCTTGTCTGCGCCGCAGTGCTGTCGGGTAATCGCAATTTCGAAGCGCGCATTCACGCCAACATTCGCGCCAACTTCCTCGCCTCTCCGCCGCTGGTGGTGGCGTATGCCATTGCTGGCAGCGTGCTGGTTGATTTGCAGAACGAGCCTGTGGGTCAAGGCACAAAAGGTCCCGTGTACCTGAAAGACATCTGGCCGACAAGCCACGAAATCGCCGGTGTGCTGGGCTTTGCGATGGACCCTGCGGTATTCAAAGAGCGCTATTCGAATCTGGGTGCAGACAATCCACTCTGGCAGAACATCAAAGGCACGGTTGGCCAAGTGTATGACTGGCCAAAATCCACGTACATCGCCGAGCCGCCGTTCTTTGCGGGCTTTGGCATGGGCGCAGGCAAGGCGTACGACATCAAAGGCGCGAAAGCGCTCGGCATCTTCGGTGATTCCGTGACGACCGATCACATCTCTCCTGCAGGATCGATCAAGGACACGTCACCTGCCGGAAAATTTCTGATCGACCACAATGTACTCAAGGCCGATTTCAACAGTTATGGCGCGCGGCGCGGCAATCATGATGTGATGATGCGCGGCACCTTCGCCAATGTTCGCATCAAGAACTTGATGATCCCGGCGAAGGCTGATGGCACGCGCGTCGAAGGCGGCCTGACGTTGATGCAGCCGTCAGGTGAGCAACTGCCGATTTATGATGCCGCCATGCGCTATATCGCCGCGCGCACCCCAACAGTCGTGTTCGGTGGCGAAGAATACGGCACTGGTTCGTCGCGCGACTGGGCCGCGAAAGGCACGCAGTTACTCGGCGTGAAGGCTGTTATCGCCAAGAGCTTCGAGCGTATCCATCGCTCTAACCTGATCGGCATGGGCGTGCTTGCCTGCCAGTTCAAAGGCAGCGATACAGCGACTTCGCTCGGCATCAAAGGCGATGAGGACTTCGATATCATCGGGGTCGAGAACGGCATCAAGCCGCAAATGGACGTTACGCTCGTGATCAAACGCAAAGACGGCACCACGCAGAATGTCACCGTGCTATTGCGGATCGATACGCCGATCGAAGTTGATTACTATCTGCACGGCGGGATTTTGCCGTATGTATTGCGTGAGCTGGTGGCATAGCAAGCGCGTAGATTTATTGCAAGCACCAATGAAAGGAGCCGGATTCGTCCGGCTCCTTTCATTAAGAAAACCATATAGATCGAGATCAGGTGCGGGTTGCAGGCTGAAATAGCCTGGAAACGTCCGTAGATACTAGGATTTCAACATTTAACGATCTGAAAGCCAACAATGCCGAAACGGTCCCCCAGCGGGCAACACGTTCACCCTTCCGACCTTCGCGGCGCAAGTCGGCTCGCCATCGATGCCACTATCGGTTTGACGAATTTGGTCGAGACCATGCATAAGAATATTTCCCGCATGCCAGGCATCCTCGGCGCGGCCTCGGCAGACCCCACCAGCGGCATTACCGGTTTTGTTTACCGCAGCATTCGCGGCGCAACGCGCGCGGTGGGCGGCGGACTTGATCTCGCGCTCGGGCAAGTCGTTGAGTTGGTGAAACAAGAATCACCTTCGAACGCGCGTGAAGCGGTCGTCTCAGCTCTTAACGGTGTGCTCGGCGACCATTTGGTGGCCAGCGGAAATCCGATGACGATTTCGATGCAGTTGCGGCGCGACGGCGAAGCGTTGACGCTGACAAAGAAAGCACTGCGCCACGCGATTCCGCAGGCAAGCGGCAGGATTTTGTTGCTGGTGCATGGCTTATGCATGAGCGATCTGCAATGGCAACGAAATGGTCATGATCATGGGGCGATGTTGGCAACCGATCCTGCTTTTGCCAAGCCGTTCACGAGCGTGTACTTGCACTACAACAGCGGACAACATATTTCCATCAGCGGGCGCGCATTTGCCGAGCAGATTCAGGCTTTGCTAAAGGCTTGGCCGGTACCGGTGGAAGACATCACCATCATCGCGCACAGCATGGGCGGTCTGGTAACGCGCAGCGCATGTGATTTTGGCGATCAGGCGAACCATCGCTGGCGGCCCCTGCTAAAAAAGATTGTTTTCCTCGGCACCCCGCACTTTGGCGCGCCGCTGGAACGCGGCGGCAACTGGGTGAATGTGATACTCGATGCCAGTCCGTACACGGCAGCGTTTGCACGTTTGGCAAAAGTTCGCAGCGCAGGCATCACCGATCTACGCCACGCCGGTGTACGCGATGAAGATTGGGAAGGTCAGGATCGTTTCGCATCGTCGAGTTCAAATCCAACGCATGACCTGCCACTGCCAAACGGCGTGCAGTGTTACGCGATTGCCGCTTCCATCGGCAAGCAAGCAGGTGCTGCGTCGGGTCGTATGCTAGGGGACGGCCTGGTGCCTGTACACAGCGCGCTTGGCCAGCACAAAGACCCGGTGCGTAGTCTGGCGTTTGCCAAGTCCCACCAGTGGACAGGCCACGACATGAACCATATGGATTTGCTGGACCGAAAGATTGTCTATCGGCGAATCAGAACGTGGTTATTGGCCTAAGCAACATCACTAACCAGCCTGTTCATAAGCCTGCTTCAACCACGCTTTCACATCCTTGTTGAAGTCCGCCATCGTGATCAATTTCACGCGGTGGCTGACCATACCGTTCCACGTACCGGACGCTTCCAGCTTGCCGACCGGCAATACGCCTTTGAGGTTAATGCCGATATCGATGCGCGTTGCCGTGGACGGCTGTACCAATGCAAATTGTTTGGCGCGACGCAAACTGACATAGGTTTTCTTCGGCGCAAACTCTACATCCTTACCGAATGCGGCGACGGTGGCGGCAATCGTGTCGTACAACGGCCTCAGCGAGGCTTTGTCACCGGCATAAAGCAAATCTATCGGATCTTCAACTACTATCACTGCGGACTTGCGCGCTTCGAGTGCGACCGCATTCGCGTAGCCGTGTCCCATCGGTGCCTCTTTTTTAAGGTAGGCAACGATGTCGCTGTGCTTGTCGGTGCCAAGGCTACGCGCGATATTGACCCATGCGGCAAACGATTTGCCGGTTCTCTCCGCGAGATTTTTTTTCATCGTGGCGACGGCGTCGTCGACTGTGCTCATGCTGGCAGCGCGGAGTAGATGGATATTGGTGTGAGAGTCACGATTTTACCGGTGTGTTCTTCACTTCACGGCGCAAAACCTTACCCACATTGGTCTTCGGCAGATCGCTCCAGAATTCAATGATTCGCGGCAGCTTGTAACCGGTCAGGTTGGCTTTGCAATGCGCCATTACGGCTTCCTTGGTAAGCGCAGGATCTTTTTTTACCACGACCACACGCACCACCTCGCCGGATTTTTCATCCGCCGATGCTACGGCACAAACCTCCAGCACGCCTGGACACATCGCCACAACGTCCTCAATTTCGTTGGGGTAGACGTTGAACCCCGAGACGAGAATCATGTCTTTTTTGCGATCAACAATTTTGAAATAGCCCTTCTCATCCATCACGCCGATATCGCCGCTTTTGAAAGCACCGTCTTTGGTCATGACCTTCGCGGTTTCTTCAGGCCGCTGCCAATAGCCGAGCATCACTTGTGGGCCATGAATACATATTTCGCCAGGCTCACCCAACGCAACAATATTCTCGTCATCATCGCGAATGGTCATAATGGTTGAGCAGATCGGCAAGCCAATCCCGCCGCTGAAATCCTGCAACGTGATTGGGTTGATACACGCACCTGGCGAGGTTTCGGTTAACCCATAGGCTTCGATCAACGGTTTGCCGGTGACTTCTTTCCAGCGCGCAGCGACCGCACGCTGCACCGCCATACCGCCGCCAAAGGCGAGTTTCATTTTGCTGAAATCGACCTTCGCAAACTCAGGATGATTGAGCAACGAATTGAACAAGGTATTTACACCTGTCACCACATTCCAGGGTCTCGACGATAACTCCTTCACGAAACCATCCAGATCACGCGGATTTACGATCAAGACCGTCTCACAACCGATCTTCATGAACGTCAGCGCAGAGCTAAGCGCGAAAATGTGATACAGCGGCAGCGGCTGAAACACCACTTCCTTGCCATCATGCAATTGGCCTGCCATCCATGCGCCGACTTGCTCCATGTTCGCGACAAGATTGCGGTGCGTCAGCATGGCCCCCTTGGAAACCCCGGTGGTGCCGCCCGTGTATTGCAGAAAGGCGAGATCCGTATTGACGACTTTTGGTGGGGTAAATGATGCCGATCTGCCCGCTGATAGCGCTGATTTCAACGTAACGGACCCCGGCAAATGCCAAGCTGGCACCAGCTTTTTCTTGTGTTTGACGATGTAGTTGGTCAACAACGCTTTGGGGAAGCCGAGCAAGTCGCCCAATTGGGTGGTGATAACGTGTTTGATATCGGTTTTATCGATCACCTGTTCGAGGGTGCAGGCGAAGTTTTCGACGATCACAATGGCTTTAGCGCCAGAGTCTTTTAGTTGGTGCTCAAGTTCGCGCGGCGTGTAGAGCGGATTGCAATTCACCACCACAAGCCCTGCGCGAAGGATACCAAACACTGCCACAGGATATTGAAGAATATTGGGCATCATGATCGCCACACGATCCCCTTTCTGCAATTTCAGAATCCCTTGCAGATAGCCTGCGAACGCCAGCGTCTGGCGATCAAGGTCGTCGTAAGTTATTGTTTTGCCCATGCACGAAAATGCCGCCAGTGAGCGGAATTTTTCGCACGATCTCGCGAAGACATCACCTATCGACGCAAATTTATCAGCGTCAATCTCTGCCGGAACGCCCGGCGGATACGAGTGCAGCCATGGGTGAGCGTGCGATGACATTGAAGATGTATTGGCGGTGGTGTTCAATTGGCTCTCCTCAAAATTTATTGGTATGTTTCGACCGCGTGATCGTTGCGGCGGCAAACAAACATGTTTTTTTGACTTCACACACATCTTAGCGCACTGGCGAGAACGTGAAAATCTATCGCACCTAACGGGAATGAGGTTTGTCTAGTGTGTTTACTCTAAAGTTTGGCCGTAAAGTGCTGTCATCCAAAGGCACTGCCCGATTCAGGCGAGATCATTAGCCGCTGCACTGCCCCGGAATAGAAAATCAATCACTCCAAGGAGCAGAAATCATGGCAAAACGATTCAAGAAAGCAGCGGCAAGCACTAAATCATCAGCGGGTCCGGTAAGCGAACTGGCCGGCAAGATTGGTGCAATCGCATCCAGCCTCAGCGAGCAGCCATCGGCTAAGCAGGTAATGGATTCTGCCCAGCAAATCTGGCTGGCAGGTCTGGGCGCTTTTTCGAAAGCGCAGAACGAAGGCAAAAAAGTGTTTGAAACACTCGTCGCCCAAGGGTCGAAAATTGAAGAGCGCACCCGCCACGTTGCCGAAGCAACCATTGAAACCGCCAAAGAGCAGGCATCCAAAACAATTGACATGGCCACGGGCAAGTTCGACAAACTTGAGCAAGTATTCGAAAGCCGCGTGCACAACTCTCTCAACCGTCTCGGCGTGTTAACGAGCAAAGACGTTGAGGCCTTGTCCAGCCAGGTTGGTGAATTGTCTGAAGCTGTACGCGCATTGCTGGCACAGGAAAAACGCCGGGCCGTTCGTCCAACTGCAAAAAAACCTGCTGCTGCCGCAAAAAAACCGGTTGCCAAAGCGAAAAAGGTCGTTAAGGCCGTCGCTCGCAAAGCCGCGCCAAAAACAGGCCGCAAGTAACCATTCGCAACACTCACGCATTCATGCATCGAGTGCGGAAGTCTCCTCCTCGTCCTGAAATCTGTTGATGCAAGGACGATTTCAAGCCCCGTTCGCAAGAATCGGGCTTTTTTTTATTCTTTCAGAACACGATCAACGAGCTTGATATAGGCGGTCATTGCATCGTCTTTGGATGTGCCCTTCAGCTTTGCCCATGCATCGTATTTTGCGCGGCCAACGAAGTCCGTGAAACCGGGCTTGTCCCCTACAACATCGCCATCACTCGCTTGTTTGAAGTTTGCGTAAAGACGCAGCTTCATGTCATTGCCGGGGTCGGTTTTGGCTTTGGACACGTCTTTGGTGGCCTTTTCGAACTTCTTCGGTAGATCGGACATGGCATTCTTCCTCTGGGAAATGATCATTGGACAGGTCGATAAACCCCTTCTTGGGGGTTTTCACGGGATGAAACTAAGGCTAAAGTAACTGTAACGGAATCGCCCCGCTGCCGCAATTTTTGTACGGGAGGTGCAGTAGGGAGTTTTCGGGGACACAAATCAGTTGAAAGGCCGCAGTCGGTCGCATGACCAAGGCAAAAGCAGACTAAACCAAAAATACGCGAAAGCCACAACCCCAACATTATGGCCACCACTTCACGCATTCCCGGTGTATCTCTCCTGCAACGTGAGCGAATGTCGGGTATCGATACAGCCTGGCTGCGCATGGAACATCCGACAAACCTGATGATGATTGTCGGGATTATGGTGTTCAAGGAAAAGCTCGACTTCAAAAAGCTTCAGGCGACGATCGAGCAACGGTTTCTGACTTACCCGCGGTTCAAGCAAAAAGCCGTGCAGGACCCAACCGGCGCATGGTGGGAAAACGACCAGAACTTCGAGATCAAGCACCATTTGAAGCGCGTCAAGCTGGCCGGAAAAAACGCTAAATCGACAACCAAAGAGGATTTGGAAGCCTACGTCAGCGCGATGGCCAGCGAAGGTCTCGATTTCACCAAACCGTTGTGGCAATTTCAGCTCATTGAGAACTATCAGGGCAACGGCTGTGCGTTGTTGACACGCATTCACCACTGCTACGCCGACGGCATTGCGCTCATCAGCGTAATGCTCTCGCTTACTGCCGATAACGCTCTGGCGAGCATCGCCAGACCAATTCCGAAGGAGAAGCGGCCCAAAGATGCCAAGAGCGAGATGGAGTTCTGGACAAGTGTCCGTAAGCCAATGGCCAATGTATGGTCAGGTGCCATGAAGCTCACACGCGGTCTGGTGGAACAAGGACTCGAAATTGCCAAGGACCCGGCCACCATGCGCGAATTTGCGACCAAAGGCATGGAGCTTGCCGATGAACTGCGCAAAATTGCGATGATGGAACCGGACACCCACACGCGGTTCAAGGGAAACTTGGGGCGAAAAAAACGTGTTGCGTGGTGCGATCCATTACCGCTCGCGGAGGTAAAAATTATTGGCAAGGCGCATGGCTGCTCGATCAACGATGTATTGCTCGCCACTGCCGCCGGTGCACTGCGTGATTATCTTGATCGACAAGGCGACAAATCGGACGGTGTCGAAATACGCGCAGTGGTGCCGGTCAACTTGCGGCCCGTCGAAAAGGCGGGTGACCTCGGCAACCAGTTTGGATTGGTGTTCGTCGATTTGCCTATCGGCATCGAAGATCCGATGGAGCGCATGTTTCTCGTGAAGGAACGCATGCGCGCGTTGAAGGGTTCGTCCCAGCCCATCGTCGCTTTCGTGTTGCTCTCAGCAGTTGGGATGGGGCCAAAAATTTTGCAGGATCAGATTGGTGCGCTCATTGGCCGCAATGCCACGGCTGTGATGACCAATGTGCCTGGGCCGCAGAAACCGTTATTCTTCGCCGGACGCGAAATCGACGAGATCGACTTCTGGGTGCCGCAATCTGGAGGCATTGGTATGGGGCTTTCCATCCTAACCTACAACGGCAAGGTGCAGTTTGGATTGATCACCGATGCAGGCCTCGTCCCTGATCCGGAAACCGTCATCAATAAATTTAGTGATGAATTTGAAAAGCTGGTGATGCAAACTTTGATGGGGCCTTACGGACCAGAATTTGAAGCTGAACTTGCAGATGCGTTTGGTGGTGATCCGACTGGCGAATCGCAAGCACCTAAAAAGACGCTCAAACGGCTTCGTAAACCCTGATCGGATTGTCCACATGTTAGCCACACGTGTCGCGCTTGTCGCAGGTGCCACCGGGCTGACAGGCAGCCACTTGCTCGCGCTGTTGCTGCCGGAAGATCGCTACGCGCGCGTCACCGCGTTGGTGCGCAATGCGTCACTTCCCGCCGATCACAAGCTCACCCAATTGGTGGTTGGTTTCGATACGTTGCCGGTGCTACCAACGGTGGACGACGCTTATTGCTGCCTCGGCACCACGATCAGAAAAGCGCGGACGAAAGCGGCGTTTCGACAAGTCGATTTCGAATTCGTCGTTAACTTTGCACAAGCCGCCAAACGAGCTGGCGTAAAACGGTTTATGGTAATCAGCTCTCTGGGCGCGAATGCAAGATCAGCCGTTTTCTATAGCCGCGTCAAAGGCGAAATGGAAAATGCGCTACGCGAAACAGGTTTTGGTACTTTGCACATATTCCAACCCTCGCTCATTCTTGGCGAGCGTGAAGAACGGCGGCCTGCGGCGCGCATTGGTATCGCCGCATTCAGTCTGATGGGGGCTGCGATGTTGGGACCGATGCGAAAGTATCGGCCAATTGAATCTGCAACGATTGCGCGGGCCATGGTCAAGTCTGCGTTTACTGAGTCAACTGGAACCAACGTCCATCAATCTGACGCGATAGAAAAAATGGTCGGCTCGTCCCTTTGATAAGGTGTAAGACCTTCAAAATCGCACGATTACTCGACCGCTGCAATCATATCGATTTCAATCAAAAATCCATTGCGAAAAGCACCGACCGGCACGATGGCCCGAGCAGGCTTATGCGTGCCAAAGAATGCGGCGTATTCGGCATTCACTGCGGCCCAATACGCGATGTCGGAAACGTAAAGCGTTGATCGCAGCACCAGATCGCGCCGCGAACCGGCGGCGATCAAAACGGCTTCTGCATTTTCCAGCGCCTGCCGCGTCTGCGCTTCAATCGTCGCTGGCGCAAAGTCGGCGGACTTGCCGGGGACGCGCGGAAGCTGGCCTGATACGTAGGCGACGCCGTTGTGCACTACTGCGGACGAATAGTGGCCAGAGGGTGTCGGTGAATCAGGGGATGAGATGAGTTTCATGATCCTAAAATCCTTTGTTGGACGGGTGTGAGTGTACGTTTTTGCGGCTTTCTGGCAAGACGCAACGACGACGCAGGCTTTACCCTGCCACGAGGAGCAACGCCGCCAGGGAGCCGCAAAAGCGTGCAATCACGCCCGTAGCGTTCTCAGCTAAATGGTGGACGTCCAGAAAGCGATAATTTTCAAATTTAACAATCACATATTGATTGCGATTAGCGGTCAACAGAGGATTCTAGGATGCCAGCCACGGTAGTTTGTCCAAGTCCACATTACCGCCCGTCAGGATAATGCCGACGCGCTTGCCCTTTACATCGATGTTGCCTTCCAGTATCGCGCCAAGTGGTGGCGAACAGGAGGATTCGATGATGATCTTTAGCAGTTCCCACGTCACGCGCATTGCCTTGATAACACTTTCTTCGGACGCCACGCCAATGCCATCGACATTGGCGCGAATAATGTTGAAGGTTCGCTCACTGAGCGTAGTGCGCAGACCGTCACAAATAGTGGCTGGTGTTTGTTCGGTTACGCGCACACCAGTAGTGAGCGAGCGATAGCCGTCATCAGCGCCACGCGGCTCGCCACCGAACACTTTGATTGAAGGCTTTATCCCCTTCGCGGCTATTGACGTGCCAGACAACAGGCCACCGCCGCCCAATGGCGAAATTACCATATCCAGATCCGGTATTTTCTCAAGCAACTCCAGCGTCGCGGTACCTTGCCCGGCGATGACTTGATCGTTGTCGAACGGGTGAATCAGGAAGTAACCGTGCTTTTCGATCAGTTCAGCTACGGCCGCTTCGCGCGCCACGACGTTAGCCGCGCAGTAGACGATGTCTGCTCCGTAAGCGGCGATCGCGCGCTTCTTTGGCGCTGGTGCGTTGTCCGGCACTACCACACTCGCCTTAATGCCCCGCAACCGCGCCGCCCATGCCAGCGCCGCCCCATGATTGCCGGAGGAATGTGTGACCACACCTCGTTTGGCTTCTTCATCGGTCAGCGACAACACAGCATTGCACGCGCCACGCGCTTTGAATGCGCCCACTTTCTGGAAATTCTCACACTTGAAAAACAGCTCCCCGCCAACTTGCGCATTCAGGATGCTGCTCGACAACACCGGCGTGCGGTGGATATACGGCTTAATGCGAGCGTGGGCTTCGCGGATGATTTGCAGCGTGAGTGTCATCGAGCTTTCCGATCAGTCTTCCAGTTCGTTATTGGCCATCGCGATATCGAGTACGTCCATCGCGTCTTTGGCTTTCATCTTGCCCGCTTTTTCATAGAGCTTCACAGCTTTGTCTTCTTCCTTGTCGCCAAACAGCATTAGCAAGCCATTGGCGTATTCGATATGTGCAATCGGTGACGTAGGATTGAGCTTGATGGCTTTCTCATAGTGTTCGACTGCTGCGTCTTTGTTCGCGCCATAGGTGAGCTTGCCAACGAGCGCGCCGACTTTGTCGAGAATTTCGGCGTGGTAGGCACCCATGGCAGTGTGCGCGTCGGCGTGGTTTACGTCGAGCTTCAATGCTGTCTCTAATGCTGTCTTGATCTTGCCGCC
Source organism: Betaproteobacteria bacterium (assembly GCA_031401935.1). Lineage (GTDB taxonomy): Bacteria > Pseudomonadota > Gammaproteobacteria > Burkholderiales > Usitatibacteraceae > UKL13-2. The sequence continues at coordinate 10,546 of JANNRY010000239.1, forward strand.
ATAGCCTTCCTTGAGCGCTTTCATGATCGAAATACTCTGGCTATAGCGTCCAGCTGCATAGGCATATTGGTAATGCGTATTCGGGTTTTTGGGCTCAGTTTTTATCAGCGCAGCTGCCATCGCCATTGCGTCCTGAAAATGCTTCACTTTGGCGGCATCTTTGGATTCTAGGTGTGCTGCATAAATCGACGTTGCCTTGATCGCAACGGTGCTACCCGCTTGCCCGGCAGCCACCGCAAAATTACCTGCGTGGAATTGGCGCCACGCCTCCTGCAACGCCGCATCTTTCGGATACGGCTCGTTGTCGCCTTTGTGCAATGCAGCCCAGTTTTTCTTTAGCGCCTCACCTGCATACGTGATCGCCTTCTGATCGTGCGGAAATTTCATCCATTTCGACATGTTGTTCTCCTCGTTCCTGAATTATTCGATGTAGTTTTCCATCAGGTGCTGCAAATGCTCTTTGGCCTCACCTATCAGAAATGGCGACACCAGCGCCATCACCTGATATACGCCGCGTGAAAGATGATGTTCGGGATCGGGTTCAGCTTCAAGTTTATTCATTGGCCTAGCGCGCAAATGTTCGAAATTGAGCCAGTAAGTTGCCACTACTAGTACATTCTCCGCCAGCGCACGGATTTCGTCATCGGTTGCTTTCAGCGCCTTCGCCGCCACAAGTGCGCGGCACAGCGCGATCACGGCATCACGCTTGTGGCCAATGATGATATTGAAATGCGATTTGAGTTTGCTGTCGCGGGTGAGCAGGTCATCAAGATTGCGATACAAAAAACGATACGCCCAGATGCGCTCGAACATCAGATGCAGATATAACCACATATCTTCCATTGCACCGGCAGCATCTGAAACGTTGCCGGGAGTGATTTCCATCGCACGCTCAAACTCGGCGAACAGATGATGGATGATTTCGTCCTTGTTACGAAAGTGATAGTAAAGATTACCCGGGCTGATGTTGAGCTCATCGGCAATATGGCCAGTGGTAACGTTGGCTTCACCTTGATGATTGAACAGCTCGAGACTCGTCTTCAGAATGCGTTCTCTGGTACGAGCCGAGCGGGACGGCGGAGGTTGCAAGTGAGACTGCGTTGGCATGGACGAATATTACTACGCAGCCGGAGGATCATTCGCTCTGTACTACGCAGCGACTGTCAGCCGTGAGCGGCGGCGGAGCGCTCTATAGAGGGTCGAATAATTGAACAAAGTCTAGCTTTGACGGGGTATTTCAGACATTTTCAGTCTACGACCCTCGTCAAATGGCGACCTACATGTTGTGTTTCAGGACGTTGTTCGGTAAGCGCGATGCGGGAGGCTGGTAGTCCAACGCGGAATGGGGCCTTTGCGTATTGTAGAACTTGAGCCACGGCCTGAGAGCTTTTGTTCTTTCAAGATTGGTTGCGTAGTG
>JANNRY010000240.1:0-21444 GCA_031401935.1 Betaproteobacteria bacterium
CGGTTCATATAAATATGAGTGGGATGCATCAAGTTATCCTACAGGTGTATATTTTTATAAATTAGTTACAAAAGACTTTACACAAACGAGAAAAATGATGTTGATAAAGTAATGTAATTACTTTTGAAACCTTGTTTCTAAGGCTACTGAAATAGCGATAGCTAGTTTATTAGAAATCCCGATTTATCGGAAATATTAACAAAATTATGTATTCACTTTTTATACCAGCCCTAAGGAGGGCTCTCAAAATAAATGACCAAAACACTTATCATAATATTTATGATCCTGCCCTCGGTATTATTTTCGCAGTTTAAAAATATTAAGATTAATACTATTAACAACAACCCTGAAGAAGTTTCTATTGCGATAAATCCAAAACATCCAAATAACATTATTGCGGGCGCTAATATAAATAATTATTATTATTCGTTTGATGGTGGTGCTACATGGGTTAATAAAGAAATTTCTTCAAAAACCAATGGTGTATGGGGTGACCCGGTACTGATATTTGACGCAAGTGGTTCAGCATATTTCTTTCATCTCTCACGACCTTCCAAAGGCGAGTGGATAGATAGGATCGTATGCCAAAAATCAACTGACGGCGGAATGACATATGATGACAACGGTTCTTATATGGGCTTAAACCCGCCTAAAAAGCAGGATAAACCATGGGCTTGTGTTGATTTCACCGAAAGCATTTGGAAAAATAACATATACGTTACATGGACACAATTTGACGCATACGACAGCAAAGATCCAAAAGACAGTTCAAATATTATGTTCTCTCTCAGCTCTGATGCCGGTAATAGCTGGAGCAGCGCATTAAAGATCAACCGGTTTTCAGGCGATTGCATTGATTCATCAAATACAACCGAAGGCGCAGTTCCATGCATCGGACCCAATGGTGAAATATTTGTCGGATGGTCAGCCCATGATACACTTTATTTTGATAGATCGACAGATGGCGGTGCCTCGTGGCTGGATTATGATATTGTAGCCGGTTCACAATATGGCGGCTGGGTCTATGATATAGATGGGGTATTCCGCTGTAATGGACTGCCTATAACAAATTGCGATTTAAGTAATTCACCTTATAAAGGAAATATTTATATTAATTTTTCTGACCCCAGAAATGGAGTTAATGATGCAGATGTATTTATTATTAAGTCATCTGATGGCGGTAAGAAATTCATTACATCCTCCAGCAAGTAGGTTTAATTTTTGTCGACCACAGATAGTGTATTCAACTCTAGGTGAATGCGCCAGATGTGGCTCGCGCTGTAGGACGCCGTTGAGGATTGTTTACCGCACCCAAAGTAAGTCCAGAAACGCGTATTTACGTGTAACTTTTTAGCCCGATGGCCGTTATTCTGGTCGAACAAAACAGGTGCAACTAATTGCCTACTGCACGCATCAAACGTAGTGTTTCAGGAGAATGTCATGCGCGTAAATCAGTTTGAGGGCTATTTGCCGCATTTGCTGTTGTCGCTCGTCTGCGCATGTACCGCGATGTCTAGTTTTGCGACCACCAAGAACCAGCGCGTTGAAGCGATCAGAAGTGGCCCGCTGCTAGCAATGCCCACGTCACGCAATCAAAGCGTTGAATTCCCGCCACTGTCACCAGGTGCGTTTCCGGTTGCGTGCTCCAATCTCGCGCACGATGTCACGCGCCTCAATCAACTCGGCGGTACTCTCGACGACTATTGGTCCGGTGCCAACGGCCATTATGTCGCTGACATCCTGCTCGAGCCGGCTAACACTTTGCAAGCCACACCGCGCGTGCCGGATAACGATCTATATCCCGCCCGCCGCAATTCGTTGGTCGATTTTGTGGTTGTCACTTGTTACCCGACCGATGCGTCCAATAATCGTCCTGATTATTTGTTGCCTGATGGCCAGCTTGTCCCGCGCATGCAGCGCGGAAGTCAGACTGCGATTTTGGCCAGCCAGCCGTGTCTGGCAATTTTCCCGGCGCCGCCCGGTTGTGGACGCTGGCCAATGCTGGTGTTCTCGCATGGGCTGGCGGGCAGCCCGGTGGACGGCAAGTCGATTGATTTTCTGGTGCGGCTGGCGAGCTTCGGCTACATCGTCTCGGCACCATTCCACGGCGATGGTCGTTTCTCTCGCTTGAAGGTGGAGGAACTTGATGACCTCGTCTATATAGTTCGCAACTTTGATCTCATCGTCGAGATGCAGGCGATGCGACCGTTCAGCGTAAAAGCCGTGATCGATTTAATGTTGGCCCATCCTGATTTCGGCACCCGCATTGATGCCGCGCGCATCGGCGGCATTGGCGGCAGCATGGGCGGTGCCACGATGACGTGGCTGCTGGGCGCGCATCTGACCGACAGTTATCCGCGGCTCAGTGCCAAAGCGACCGTACAGGACCCGCGCATCAAGGCGGCGGTTGGCTATGTGCCGTATGCGGGCCAGAAATTGCTGCCCGCGTTTGGGGACGATAACGCAACAGCAAAAAATGTCACAGCCCCTTACCTTTCTATTTCCGGCACAGACGATACGACCGCGCCGATGGCCATGATGGAACAGGCGGTCAATAACTTTCGCAGCACACGCTATCAGGTGGCTCTGAGCGGGGTTGAGCATACGTACACGCCGAGCTACGCGGACGACGTGTTCGGCTGGGCCATTCCGTTTTTCGCCGCGCATCTAAGTGGTGATAGAGCGGCGCTCGACAGATTGTCGCGGCAACGAAATGTTGGCGGCGGCCTCAATGATTTTCTGCGCATTGATTACCTCGCGCCAACCGCGTTGGTGGGCAGTGAATCGTTGGTGGAAGAGTTTTTCAATAGCAACAGTAAACGCTATTTTCTGACCGCGAGTGCAAGCGACAAAGATCTCATCGACCGTGGCGGCGCGGGTCCCGGTTGGGCGCGCACGGGTGACCAGTTCAAGGCATACACATTGCCCGGTCCCGCAGAGTTACGCCCTGCGACACAAGCTCCAGTGTGCCGCCTTTACGCGCCTCTCCCCGGTCTCAATTCCCATTTTTATTCGACCTCCGCCCGCGAATGCCAACTGCTGCGTGGCAGCTCGGGCTGGAAGGATGAAGGCATCGCGTTCTGGATCAATCGCGCAGCACTGGCGAGCTGTCCGTCCGGCACGCTCGCCGTGACACGGTTATCCGATTCGCGCGGGCGGGAGCTTAACTCGAATCATCGGTTCACGACCAGTAGTTCGCGGGTCGAGGCGTTGAAAGCAGACGGCTGGTATGAAGAAGGCGTGGTGATGTGCGCGCCGTTGTAACCGGGGCCGCTATTCGTCTTTCAGCATCGCATTGCCGCGAGCAAGAATGTCATCACTGACCGGCGCGCTCGGCTGCACATTTGCTGCGCGCCGCCGACCCATGATCCAAAGTAAAATCCCGCCGCCGATCAACAAACAAAACGGGCCAAACCAGAGCAAATACGTTTTGTGATCCACCGGCGGACGGTATAGAACAAAGTCACCATAGCGGGCACGCAGGTGTTCCTTGATTTCTTCGTTCGATTTATTCTGGTCCGCCAGCAATCGGATTTCGCGCCGCAAATCGCCCGCCAATCCCGCAGGTGATTCAGCCAACGTTTGATTCTGGCAAACGAGGCAGCGCAATTCGGTCTCAAGTTTCTTCAGCCTTAATTCCAACTCGGGCGACATCGGCGACATCTCGGGTGTCGGTGTTTGTGCGTGAACGGCGAAAGTAAAAAGCAAGTATAAAAAAAATAAAGTCAAGCACTGGAGAGCCTTCCAGGCCATAAATGCTCCGGAGAGCCCGCCAGTGCTAGTACTTGCCGCTCTTATGTTATCAGTAGCACTCATGATTTCTTAAGCTCACGAATCACCGGTAGCAGCTTGTCACGCAGCACGGCGGCGTCTATCGGGCCGGTATGTTTGAAACGGATCAGACCAGCGGCGTCGATAATAAATGTCTCTGGCGCGCCATACACACCGAAGTCGATGGCGACGCGGCCATCAAGATCGCTCACCGACATTTTGTACGGGTCACCAAACTTTCTAAGCCACGCCTTGGCGTCCTCGGGCTTGTCTTTCCAGTTCAGTCCGATGATTGGCAGTATTTGCTGTTTTGCCAACTCATTGAGAAACGGATGCTCATAGCGGCAAGACACGCACCACGATCCCCAGACATTGAGCAGCCATACCTGACCTTTCATATCGGCATTACCCAGTTTTTTCTCAGGGGAATGCAGTTGGGCGAGCTCAAAACTGGGTGTCGGTTTATTGAGCAGCGCGGACGGAATTTCGCGCGGGTTGAGCGACAGCCCTGTATACAAAAACCAGAGTAGACCGAAAAAAATGGCCAGCGGCAAAAAGTAACGCCAAGTGCGCAGCATGCTTTTTTTTTCCATTACAGTCTCATCCCGCCGCTTGCGGCCCAGCCTTTGTTGGCGCACCTTTACGTCGTTTGGCCTTGGTTGGTGCCACCGGTGGGAGAGTCGCTGAAGGCGGCGACACTGCAGATTGACGCACCTTCACTTTCAAGCGGTAGCGACGATCCATCATTGCCAAAAATCCCCCCAGCGCCATCAGCAAACAGCCGCCCCAAATCCAGTTGATAAATGGTTTCACGTAGATGCGCACACCCCATCCGGCATCGCTTGCGCCCTCGACTGGTTCGCCGAGTGCCACGTAGATATCGCGCATAAAGCCGGAGTTGATCGAGGCCTCCGTCATCGTTTGGCCGGACGCGAAATATCGGCGCTTTTCGGGCAACATTGTTTCCACCACCTTGCCGTTTTTGCTGACCTCGAAACGGCCTTGCAACGCCGAATAGTTGGGGCCAGGTACGTCAGTGACCGCGACAAATTTGAAGTCAAAGCCACCCTCGGTCACCGTTTGACCCGGTGCCATGCGCACGTCGCGCTCGGTCTCGTAACCTTTGACTAGCGTCACGCCGATCACGAACACGGCGATACCCACGTGCGCCAGATGCATGCCGTAGTAGCTGGAACGATTGGCTGAAATCTTGGCTATCAAAGTCGTCCCCGGCGTCGCCTGAAAACGATGCACCATCGCCGTCGCACAGGCGGCGATAATCCACGTCGCTAGCAGTAGTCCCAGCGCGATCATCGGCGTCCATTTGCCCATGATCAAGGGAATGACAATGCCTGACGCGACTGAAATTCCGAACGCCCACTTCAATCGCGAGACCAAGTCCGGCAGTGTTGCATTACGCCAGCGCGAGATCGGCCCGACGGCCATCAGGAACAAGGCTGGTGCCATCAGGGGATAAAAGACGGCATCGAAATAGGGAGGACCAACCGAAATCTTGCCGAGTTTCAATGCATCCAAAAACAGCGGGTACAGCGTGCCCAACACAACGGCCAGCATGGCAACTACCAGCAATACGTTATTAGCGAGTAAAAGTGATTCGCGCGATGTCGGTGAAAAATCACGCGGTACTTTGCCGAGGCCCAGTTGTGGCGCACGCCATGCATAAAGCGCCAGCGAGCCACCGATGACAACTGCGAGAAATGCAAGAATAAACACGCCGCGTTTGGGGTCAGTCGCGAACGCATGCACGGAAGTCAGCACGCCTGAGCGCACCAGGAATGTTCCAAGTAAAGAAAGCGAAAAAGCCATGATCGCCAACAGTACTGTCCAGCTCTTGAATACCCCGCGTTTTTCAGTCACTGCGAGCGAATGAATGAGCGCCGTGCCAACCAGCCACGGCATGAACGACGCGTTTTCCACCGGGTCCCAGAACCACCAGCCACCCCAGCCCAATTCGTAATAAGCCCACGCTGAGCCGAGTGCAATACCTAGCGTCAAAAAGCACCACGCTGCCGTCGTCCACGGACGCGACCAGCGCGCCCATGTGGCGTCAAGCTTGCCGCCGATCAGTGCAGCGACGGCAAACGCAAACGCGACCGAGAAACCGACATAGCCCATGTACAGCATCGGTGGGTGATAGATCATGCCGGGGTCTTGCAACAGCGGATTCAAGTCGCGTCCCTCGACGGCTGCAGGTAACAGCCGATCAAACGGATTGGAGGTCAATAGCATGAAGAGCAAAAAGCCGACCATGATCAGGCCCATTACCGCCAGCACGCGGGCGATGACTTCCTGCGGCAGATTACGACTGAAAATTGATACCGCAAACGTCCAGCCCGCCAGCATCAACACCCACAACAGCAACGAGCCTTCATGCGAACCCCAGGATGCGGTGATGCGGTAGTAGACCGGTAATTTCGTGTTGGAATTGGCCGCGACGTTCTGCACCGAAAAATCGCTGCTGATAAACGAATAAACCAGACAGGCGAACGCGAAAACAATGAACACAAATTGGCCGTGGGCCAACGGACGCGCCAGCGACAGCAACCGTGTATCGCCGCGAAATGCGCCGACCAGCGGCAGGATGCCCAGTGATACCGCAAGACAGAGCGCAAGAATGAGCGAAAAATGGCCTAGTTCTGGAACCATGATGAATGCCTCGATGCTTAAATCAATTGGATTTGGGAGCTTGTGTGGTGACGGCTTTTTGACCTGCGAACATATTGCCATCGATAGACTTGCCCGCCTTCTTCAGCGCCTCGGCAGCTTCTGGGGGCATGTAATTTTCATCGTGTTTGGCCAGCACTTCGGCTGCCCGAAATACGCCGTCCTGCCCGATCTTGCCTTGTGCGACCACGCCCTTACCCTCCTTGAACAAATCAGGAAGAATGCCGGTATAGGTCACAGGAATTATTTTGGCTGTATCGGTTACTTCAAAGGTCACGGTAAGACCGTCGGGTTGACGCTTTACGCTGCCTGCATTGACCAGGCCACCGATGCGAAAAGTGCGATCCACCGGGGCTTGGTTTTCAGCGACCTGAGTGGGCGTAAAGAAAAACACCAGATTGGAATTGAACGCACGCAATACCAGCGTGACGGCAACGCCAATCACACACAAGCCGAGTGCGATCCACATAAAACGGCGATGTCTGGCTTTCATTGTGTACGTCCTTTTACCTTTGCGGCCATTAGCTCTTCCTCAATTTCAGCTTGAGCGTGTTTACCGCGCAAGCGCACCAGTACGATTTCCAGAATGATCGCAATCGCGAACGCACCAAACGAGCCCCAAACGTAGAACGCGCGCCCGTCCATGGAAAAAAACTCTGCCCAATTCATGATCCGCCCGCCGCTTTTGCGGGAACTTCGCCCAAGGCCCAAGCCGAAGTGCGCCCACGTTCCCGTTCACGAATGATGGCACGAACGCGCACCAGCGACACCGCAATCGAGTACATCCAGCAGGCAATCGCCATGGTCAGCATGGCCCACAACATGATGGCCGCCATTTTCGGCGAAGCGTTCACCGATACCGATGCGCCCTGATGCAGCGTATTCCACCACTTCACCGAAAAATAAATGATCGGCACATTGACAGATCCAACGATGACCAATAACGCCCCCGCCTTATCCGCACGTTTTTTGTCTTCAATCGCATTGATGAGGGCGATGTAGCCGATATAGAGGAACAAAAGAATCAACGTCGAGGTCATGCGTGCGTCCCACGCCCAATAGGTGCCCCACGTTGGTTTACCCCATAGCGCACCTGTCCACAATGCAATTGCGGTAAACATCGCGCCAGTCGGGGCCAGCGCTTCCATCATCATTGCCGACAAGCGCGTGTTGAATGTGAGCGCCATCACGCCATACATCGCCATGACCAGATAAATAAACATGGCCATCCAGGCGGCCGGCACATGAATGAAGATGATGCGGTAGACCTCACCCTGCTGAAAATCTTCCGGTGCGGCAAACAGTCCCAGATAAAGGCCAACGATGCTAAAAATGGCAGCCAAGGCAGCAAACCAGGGCACCAATTTTCCGGCGAGTGGAAAAAAAACAGCAGGGGATGAATATTTGAATAGGCTCAAGACAGTCTCAATACGTCAATCCAGAGAAATTTTCACAGCTGCCGCGACCGCAAACGGCACCACCAATCCACCAAGAAGCAATATTGCGCCGAGAAGAGACAAGTTTGCTGACACATCAATTCCCACCATCGATTGTTCCACAGCACCTGCGCCGAAAATGAGAACTGGAATGTATAGCGGCAATACCAGTAGCGCCAGCAAAATCGATCCGCCACGCACGCCCAGCGTCAATGCCGCCCCAATCGCGCCAATCATCGACAACACCGGTGTTCCCAGCATCAGACTCGCAAACAAAACGACAAGTTCACGCGATTCAAGACCAAATTGCAAACCTAGCAAGGGGGAGAGCAACGCCAGCGGCAAACCCGCCATTAACCAATGCGCCCCTATTTTACCCGCGACAATTACCGGCAAGGGATACGCAGATAACGCCAACTGTTCGAGCGTCCCGTCGGCGTAATCGTTCGCCAACATTCGCGGCAGGGTGAGCAACACCGACAGCAGTGCCGCCACCCAAACGACGCCCGGCGCGATTCGCTTCAACAGCGCCGATTCGGGACCAATGGCCAGCGGAAACAAACTGACCACAACCACAAAAAACGCTAGCGCTTGAAACACCTCCCCTTTCGAACGAGCCGCAAGCTTCGCATCGCGCATGAACGCGACGACAAGGCCGCGTTCTGGTGCAATCAATGTTGCATCCCGAGTCCGCTGTCCGACGGCAGCAGCGTTCATTTCATGACTTCCGCGAGCGAATCGAGATTCAGTTCCCTCGCTGTCGACGCAAGATTCAATGCAAGGTGAGTGGCAATGCAGGCCATGCCGCCGTGATCGAGGTGATCACTTATCAGGCGGTTGAATAGCGCGACACCGCTTTCATCCAGCGCATTCGTGGGCTCATCGAGCAACCAAAGTGACTTGCGGGGCGCGTGGGTGCAGGCCAATGACAATCGTGCCAAACCAACCCGCCTCTTTTGTCCTTGCGACAGGCGCCGCGCAAGCACATGGCGACGCTCTATCAGGCCTACTTTTTCCAGCGCGGCAAGAAGCGCGTCTGGCGTGGCATCCATACCGTCGATGGATAATGCATCGACAAGATTCTCCTGTGCGCTGAAGTCGTCCTTGAGCGCATTGGTATGCCCTAAATAAAGTGCAGCGTCCCGCCACTTTGCAGACAGCGCTGTCATGCGGTCACCGTTCCACAAGACCATGCCGACATCGGGCAGTGTCAATCCAGCAAGCATGCGTAGCAAACTGGTCTTGCCGGATCCATTCGAGCCACGGAGGATCAACGCCTGCCCAGAAGTGATCCTGAACGACAGGCTGTTGATGATCGTACGTGCACCGCGTTCCAGTCGCAAATCGCTTGCCGTTAATGTATCCGCAGCGGCCTGCGGTGAAAGCGCAGCGGCCTCCGCTGAACGCGAGACCGACGCTGGCAACATCAGGGAGCGACTTTCCCGATCGTTACCGTCACCCCGGACGCGCCGGGTTTGATCACACCCGTTACGCCTGACAAGTCGCCGGACTGAAGCTGTGCATTGCCAGATTTTGAGATACGCGCTTCGATGACCACTTCGGTAAACGACGAAAGATTCAACCCAGGAGCCATGGCCATCGTGTCGTTCAGCTCAAACGGTAGCGGAAAAGCATTCGGCTTTGGCGCAGGCACACGCATGACAGCGAGCGGCATACGCGGCCCCTCTTTGGCACGCGCGAAAACGAATAGGGTGTCGCCCGGAGCCAACTTGCTCATGACATCGGGCGCAACAACAACTTTTCCCGTTACTTTGGCGCCGGATTTCGGGGCATTTTCTGCGACTGCATTACTAACTTGGGCGGGCGGCGGCTTAGCAGCAGGTGCGGCGGCGGCAGCGGAGGGCGCATCAATTTTTGTTGCTTTCACCTCTGCAATGATCGACTCAACCTCGCGCGCGTCGGCTGAATCCTTGGGCACTAAGGTTTGGAGTTTTTCCCAATGTACAAGCGAAGCAGCGCGATTGCCCATTCGCAACTCTGCGGTACCCGCCAGCGCAAGCGCTTTCATCCCATTCGGGTCGAGCTTCAATGACTGTTTGATGAGCGCATAAGGCTTGCCTTCAAATCTACCTTGCTGCGTCATCACGGCTGAATCAGCAAAATCGGCGAGGAGTTGTGCATCATTGGGCGTGAGTGCGACCGCACGCTCGAACGCGGCGCTCGCTTCGGCATAGCGTCCCAATGCGTTCTGCGATCTCGCCAGCAGGATCCACCCGCGCGGATCGTTCGGGTTCTGCTGCATTTTTTGGGAGAGAGTGTCGACCATCGCCAGAATTTGCTTGTCCGACATCGGCGGCTCTTCACCATTCTTCCCGGGTGCTTGTGTTGGCGCTCCGGCTGCTGCACCGGCTTGCGAGTTGGAACTGGGCGATGCGGAAGCAGCCGCTTCGATGGCCCGAGGTGCGCCAAGAACGCTGTAAAGCAAAACTGCACTCAAGGGAATGGTAATTGCTACCACCCCCACCAGCCACCACAGAGGCTTGGCAGGAGCCGCAGTGTCGTTGGAAAGCATTTGTTGTTCCGGCACCTCATCGACAACGCGTGTTGACAACTCACCAAGGGCCTCTTGATGCTCGGCATCACTGATCGCGCCGCGCGCCAACTCTTCATCAAGCTCGCGCCGCTGCGATTTATAGATCGCAACGTTGCTGCCCGCGTCCGAAACTGGTTCGAGCGCCGCCGCTTGGCGCACCAGCGGCACAACCACAAATGCCAATGCGGCAAGTAACATCAGTAACGCGATGACAAAGAAAATTAGCACGATCTGGGCAACCAAGTGATTAGAAATAAGAGGGGTAACAGCGTCATCAGACGAGCTACAAAAACACTCTGGATTATAGCTTGCGGTATCGGTTCCTGGCGCGCGCAGTCCGGGCGACCGTTAAGTTTTTATGACTCTCGAATACCGCGAATCGGGGTTTGACTAAATATTAAAAACGGTTAGACTCAAAGCCTTGGTTTACCTAAGGTCTTTCGCTTGGCTACGCCAGATTAAAAGTTAGCAGTTGTGAAGTTGCGAAGTTGTAAAAACGCTCGTGGGCGGAATTGAACTCTGAATCGATGTATTGCAATCCAGGCATCGATATGGATTTCTACCGCAGGGTCGATGGGTCTACAGGGATGGCCGATCGAAAAATTGCCTTAGGGGGCCACAGTCATCATGCGTCATCGCACTATTCTCGAATATCGTGATTATCGATATTTAAAATTGGCAGTGTTTATCGTCTTGGCGGTGATTTTCGCTTACGGCTGGTACAAGTATCCAGTTGGTCACTACGGTGGGACACCGCTTGGCTACACGCTAGGCACTATTGGCGCGCTGTTGATTTTTTGGCTAATGTGGCTTGGCGTACAAAAACGCCGATATCGCACCACTGGTGATATTAAGGGCTGGCTCTCTGCCCACGTTTATCTTGGAGCGTCCCTGATCATCATTGCGACGCTACACGCGGGATTTCAGGTAGGGTTGAACGTACATACGCTTGCGTATGTGTTGATGATGATCGTGATTTTCTCCGGCTTTTACGGGGTGTATACCTATCTCAGGTTTCCGAGCCTGATGACCGAAAATTTGGCCGAGGACACGCTTGAGAGTCTCACACTTAAGATTGCCGATATCGACCGAGAGGCGCGCCGCTTGGCGCTCGGCATGTCCGATGAAGTCAATCGCGCGGTGCTTGCGTCGGTTCAGGAAACCAAAATTGGCGGTGGCGTGTATGCGCAATTGCGCGAGCACCCCTCCAATTGTCCAACTTCTGCGGCTGTCAAGCTTGTAAAGGCGCTTGCGGCGAAAGTCAAAGGCGAAGAGGCGCGAAAGCATCAGGACCTTTACGGCATGTTATTGCGCAAAGAACGTCTGGTTGCACGTGCGCGCACTGACATCCGCTATAAGGCGATCATGGATATCTGGCTGTTTTTCCACGTGCCGATCTCGGTCGCGCTGCTCGCGGCGTTGGTGGCGCATATCGTCGCCGTTTTCTTTTACTGGTAGCCCGCGATGAAAACCAAACTCGCGACTATTACGCGCAACAAGAAGGGCCAACCGGTCAGTACCGAACAAACGGTGGTTGCCGAAACACTTCGCATTGGCCGTGGGGCTGATTGCAAACTGCATCTTTCCGATCCACGCATTGCACTGTTCCACGCTGAAATCATTTGTGGTGTTGATGGAATTTCGTACATCGAAGCACGTGGCGGGGTAGTGAGCGTAGACGGCAGTTTTGAGCGCGCAGCCAAGCTTAAAGCCGGTCAGCGGATGCTTGTTGGCCCGTTCGAGGTGATTGTTCTGCCGGCGCAACAGGATGTGGATCTCGCGCTGAGCGTCGAGCTCATCGATCCGCTCAAGGACGATCTTGAAGCCGTGAAGAGCCATGTAAGAGCTGGTTTGAAATCGACATGGCTTTCTAAGCGTACCTTTAGTTGGTTGGCGGGTGGGATCGTGTTGCTGGTTTTTCTTGTCTGGCCAGTACTGAGTGCGCTTGATAATGGGCACGGTAAAGCTGCCCCCAAAACGGCATTATTGACCGCAGATGCATCCTGGGATGTGGGGCCGCTATCGAGTGCGCATACCAGCTTTGGCAGCAACTGCAGCGCCTGTCACCAGCAGCCGTTTGTGCATGTGACAAACGGGGCCTGCGAAGATTGCCATAAAACCATAGGTTGGCATTTTGCGCTCGAGACAAAAGAAGCCAAAGCCATACACACCAGCGTTTTCGGCGATACACGTTGTTCCTCGTGCCACCGCGACCACAAAGGTCCAATGGGTCTGGTGCGAACCGATTCTCCGTTATGCACCGATTGTCATCAGAATCTGAAGTCACAGCATCCTAAGACGGGTGTTGCCGATGTCGCTGACTTTACCAAGGATCATCCGCCGTTCAAGGTCTCGATGCTTCTGCCTGGGAAAACCGGGACTGAGGCGCTTGTGCGCATCCAGCAAGATGATAAAGCGCGTTTTGTCGAGGCCTCAGGGTTGAAGTTCCCGCACGATGTACACATGAGCCCGAAAGGCCTGCGTGGTCCGAACGGCAAAGCGCAGATGGAGTGCAAGAACTGTCACGTCGCTGATGAGACCGGCACCCGCTTCAAACCTGTGACGATGGGTGAACATTGCCAATCCTGTCACTCGCTAGAATTCGAACCTAAGGCGACGGCCCGCCAAGTGCCGCACGGCAAAGTTGCTGACGTCATTGCGACGTTGCAAGAACACTACGCACAAGCCGCGCTAACCGATGCGCCAATTGATGTGGTGCTCGAAGATGGTATCAAGCGCCCCGGTCAACGTATTGGTGAAACCAAGCGCGAAGCCGCACTGACTTGGGCAAGTGCCAAAGCCGACAAAATTTCGCAGGAACTATTTGAAGTGCGCGTCTGCTTTGAGTGTCACCAAATCAAACGCGGAGAGGCAACAGCAGATCCAGCGACCAGATGGCAAATTGCACCGATTGCCGTGACGCAGCACTGGCTGCCAAAAGCCCGTTTCCCGCACAGCCGTCACGATACTTATAAATGTGGTTCGTGCCACGAGGTCGCGGGATCGAAGAAGAGCGCTGATATCGCCATTCCTGATATTAAAAATTGTCGTGAATGCCACGGTGGAAACGTGACGTCCAAAGACAAAGCACCTGGTACATGCGAGACCTGCCACGGATTCCATACGGGTAGTCCAAAATCCGGCGTTCCACCTATCCTGCCGGGAAGTAATCAACCAAAATTGTTGCCGAAAACAGTCGCGTCCAATACGTATCACGCCGAGTCGCATACGCTGCTAGCGCCAAACAAAGCAGGCGGAGCGCCGCAATGATTCGACGGTTGTTAACGCTCAGTGCGGTCGTCATGATCGGACTGCTGGGGTCTTGTGGCGGTGGCAGTGGCAATGTCGGGACGGCGGTATGCACCGGCAGTTGCACGCCGCCCGCGACAGCGACCGATTTCCTGACCGTAGAAGATGTACAACGCGTCATCGCGCAGGCGGCAGCGGAAGCGACTGCGCGCAAATTGCCCGCGACGATTGCGGTGGTAGATCGCGTTGGCAATGTCTTGGGCGTGTTCCGCATGGCTGGTGCCAGAACGAATTTCCGGATCGGCACTGTCAGAGGTGTTAGTGGCGGGCTTGAGAACATCGACATTCTTCCTGACACGTTTGCGGCCCTGACCAAAGCGATCACGGGCGCGTATCTGTCATCAAATGGAAACGCATTTTCGACGCGGACAGCCAGCCAGATCGTGCAGGAGAATTTCAACCCGCGCGAATTCAACCAGCCTGCTGGACCATTGTACGGTGTGCAATTTTCTCAATTTTCCTGTTCGGACCTGATGCGCCGCGCCGAGCACGGGACCATCGGCCCGAAACGCTCACCTCTGGGTCTCGCCGCTGATCCGGGTGGACTACCGCTATACAAAAACAATCGGCTTGTCGGCGGTGTAGGGGTGATCGCCGACGGTATTTATGGACTTGATCCTGACATAACTGATATTGATCAAGACGTCGATGAGTTGATTGCGGTTGCGGGCACTATTGGTTTTTCAGCGCCCGATGACATTCGCGCCAATCGGATCACGGCAGATGGTCGCACGTTCCGGTTTGTCGATTCCGAGACGCTACTTTCCAGCGGCGCTGCACCTGCATTCGCATCTCTGCCCGGCGCGGTGGTTACCATTGGTGGTTACTTTGACGGTGCTTTGCGAGCAGGCGTTTCCTTTGGCAATGCCGCATCGGGTTTTCGTGCTGACACCGGTGCGTTCGCGCCGCAAGGCGGATTCATCCTCGTTGACAGTAGCGATCAAAATCGCTATCCGGTTCGCGATGGAACGGATGGACTACTGAAACTTGCTGAGGTAACGACAGTCATTCAAGAAGCGCTAAAAACCGCCAATCGGGCGCGGGCACAAATCCGGCGGCCTTTGGGCTCCGCAGTGCAGGTAACGATCTCGGTTGTCGATACGCAGGGGGAGGTGCTCGGTCTAGCGCGCACACCTGATGGCCCTGTCTTCGGTACCGATGTCTCACTGCAAAAGGCACGCTCCGCGCTGTTGTTTTCACATGCAAATGCCGCAGCAGAAATATCCGCACTGCCCACGGCAAGCTACCTAGGTGCGAGTGGCAATCCGGTCCCGTCCTTCCGGACATTTGCGGCTTACATGTCAACGACGCGCCAGTTTTTTAATGATCAAACCATGTTCGCTAATGGCATCGCATTCTCGAACCGCGCCGTTGGCAATATTGCCCGACCGTTTTTCCCGGATGGCATCAGCGGGACTGAACCGGGGCCGTTCAGCACACCGTATAACAACTGGAGCCCGTTTCACCTCGGTCTTCAGCTCGATTTGAATTACAACGCGATCATTGCGTCCGCAACAGGTTCGCCGGTCGTTGGCTGCACCGGGCTGGCGCGCGCGAAGAACGGTATCCAGATCTTCCCCGGCTCATTTCCGATTTATAAAAATAATCAGCTCATCGGTGCCATTGGTATTTCTGGAGACGGCATCGATCAGGATGACATGGTGTCTTTTCTCGGTCTCGCCAACGCAGGCAAGATTCTTGCCAATGGTATCGGCAACGCGCCAAAGGCCATCCGTGCTGATAACCTCGCCCCGCGCGGAGAAGGCACTCGGCTGCGCTACGTGAATTGCCCGCAAGCACCGTTCAATGATTCCACCGAGCAAAACGTGTGCGAAGGACTATAGCGATGTCCTCGCCAATTTCCAATTTGTCGAAATGCACACTGGGCACGCTAAATCGACCAGTGATCAAGCTGATCGTGGCGGCGGTGTTGGGTGCAACGCATGCGAGCACTTTTGCACAGGGGGCAACCGCCGCTGACACCGTAAAGACCAGTGACAGCGACGTTGATGACACTGTTGTGGAAAGGCTGCGTCCGCAGGGCGTGCCACTCAAGTACGAATTGCCGCCAATCGATCCGAAACAAGTGCCGCCACCGACGCCGTTGATGCCGCGTGAGTCGGTCTCGGTGCCGGACCGCTGGCGCATCATGGATATTTTGGGGTTCAAATTTCCGTGGTATGACCCTTACAACCACAACGTGTACAAGGGCGACAAACCCTACGAGCCGTTTGCAAAGTGGGGGCCGGATTGGTTCCTGGCACTCTCTGCGATTTCCGACACGCTGATCGAAGCACGCCGCCTGCCTACGCCGCCCGGCGCGCAATCGTCGTTGCGTCCCGGCGCAAACGATCAGTTTGGGCGCTCACGGCAGACTGTGCTGGTTGAAACCCTTATCTTTTCTGCTGCTGTGTTGAAGGGCAACACAACATTCAAGCCGCCAGATTATGAATTCCGCTTGGTGCCCGCGATTCAGATCAATCACGCCCGCATCGGCGAAGTACGCGGTTTGCGCGTCGATCCCCGCGAAGGCAAAACACGTACCGATTCTCATCTTGGTATTCAGGAGGCTTTTGCCGACGTGCACTTACGCAACGTTTCAGATCGTTTCGATTTTGATTCGGTACGCGTCGGTATCCAGCCGTTCATTTCAGATTTCCGTGGATTCATTTTTCAAGATGTACCGGTCGGTGTCCGGTTGTTCGGTATACGCGACAACAATCAGTTGCAGTTCAACCTCGCCTATTTTCGCCGCATGGAGAAAGACACCAATAGCGGCCTGAACGACGTTAGCCAGCAAGTGCGTCGCGATCATGTCCTTGTCGCCAACGTGTACAAGCAGGATTTCCCCGTTTTGGGACACACCACACAAGCGACCATCATTCACAATATCAATCGCGAAGCAGGGCGCGATTACTATGATACAAACGGTTTCCTGATCCGACCGGCCGTGCTGGGTGACGTGCGGCCCCACAATTATCGGGTGACGTATCTTGGCTTGAACGGTGACGGTCACTTTGGCGTCTGGAATCTGACCTCGTCGATTTATGCGGCACTCGGCACGGACGACCGCAATCCGATTGCGCAACAAAAGCAGACGATTCGCGCAGGTTTTGCGGCGGCGGAATTGTCGCGTGATTTTTCCTGGCTGCGGGTACGCGCCAACGCGCTGATCGCAAGCGGCGACAGGAATCCATTTGATGGCAAGGCGACCGGTTTTGACGCCATTCTGGAAAACCCCCAATTCGCGGGTGCCGACACCAGTTTCTTCATTCGTCAGGGTATCGCGCTTATCGGCGGCGGCGGCGTCGCGTTGTCTGGGCGCAATGGCGTGTTGCCGTCACTGCGCTCAACAAAGGATCAGGGCCAGTCGAATTTCGTCAACCCTGGATTGACGCTGTTTGGCTTTGGCGCTGATGCCGATATCTCGCCGGAAATTCGTCTACTTGGCAATATTTCTAAGTTGAATTTCGTGAACACATCGGTGCTTGGCGTGCTGCGGAACCAATCGCCGCCCTCAAAGGATCTTGGCGTTGATGTTTCTATCGGTGCGCAATACCGCCCGTTCATGTCGCAGAACGTTGTGTTCAATGCCTCAGCCGCTGCGCTATTGCCGGGCAAGGGATTAAAGCAACTATATGAAGAAGACAAGCGCGGTCCCCAATATTCGATTCTCCTGAATTTGTTGTTGACTTACTGACATGATCCCACACATGCATATTCTAGATACTAGCATTGGCGCGGCGTCTGGCGGCCTATTGCTTGAGAAGGCGCGCCAGTGCTTGGCTTTGGCATTTTTATCTTTTTTATTCGGTATTTCAGGCGCCGGCCATGCGGCTGACGGTGAGAAAGCGCAGGTCATTAAATACACCAGCCACCCGGCAGCGCCCGAACGCCAGACGGCGCAGGACGCTGACAAGAAGTCTGCGGGCTGCGTGTCCTGCCATACCGGAACTGATCGCCACACGATGCACGCCAATCCCGGCGTGGTGCTGGGCTGTACCGATTGCCACGGCGGTGATGTGGCAGTGAAGAGGCCGACAGACGCCGAATACAAAGGTAAAGACGAAGCGCTATATGGCATGGCGATGAACCGCGCGCACATCAGCCCGCGCTTCCCGAAAGTCTGGAACACACCGAATTCGGCCAATCCGAAAGGTTCCTACGCCAAGCTCAACAAAGAATCAAAAGAGTTCATCCGCTTCATCAATCCGGGTGATTTGCGCGTTGCGCGTGACGCGTGCGGTGCCTGCCATCTGGAGACGGTTCAACAGGTCGAGCGTAGTCTGATGTCCACCAGCGCCATGCTGTGGGGTGGTGCCTCGTACAACAACGGCATCCTGCAATACAAGCGCTACATTCTGGGCGAGGCTTACTCTGCTGACAGCATTGGCGCCTCGCTGAAAAATCCGGTACCGGTCACCGAGCACATGACCAAGATGGGAATACTGCCTTCATTGTTTCCGCTGCCCGCGTGGGAGACGATTCCGCCGGGTGATGTCTTCCGCGTGTTCGAGCGCGGTGGCAAAGTCATCATCAGCGGCTTTCCGGAAGTCGGGATACCAAACAGCTCGGGTGTTCTGCAAAAACTGGACGAGCCAGGGCGTCCCGATATTAAGCAATCCAATCGTGGCCCTGGAACTGGCCAACGCATCGCGGTACCGGTCATCAACATTACCAAAACGCGCCTGAACGATCCACATCTTTGGTTTCTGGGTACCAACGAACAACCGGGCGACTATCGCTCTTCGGGTTGTACTGCCTGCCACACCGTTTATGCCAACGACCGTGATCCGACGCGCTCGGGTCCGTATGCCAAATTTGGTCATGAAGGCAAATCGCAGACGGTAGACCCGACGATTCCGAAAGACAAGTCCGGTCATCCGCTCAAGCACGAATTCACCCGCGCCATTCCTTCGTCGCAATGCATGGTCTGTCACATGCATCAGCCAAACGTGTTTGTGAACAGCTTCTACGGTGCCACGATGTGGGATTACGAAGCCGATGCGCCGTCGATGTGGCCGAAGAAACAGAAATATCCTACCGATGCCGAGATGCGCAAAATTCTTGATCGCAATCCTGAAGAAGCGTCCATTCGCGGCCTGTGGGGCGATCCTGAATTTTCAAAGAAAGTCTCGGAGCTAAATCCCACGCTCAAAGACACCCAGTTCGCCGATTACCACGGCCACGGCTGGAACTTCCGCTACATCTTCAAGCGTGATCGCAAGGGCACGTTGCTTGACAAGGAAAACAAACCGGTCGACGACACCGATCCGAAAAAATTCCAGAAAGCGGTGCATCTTACGTCCATCCATCTCGACATCGGCATGCATTGCGTTGATTGCCACTTCTCACAGGACGCACACGGCAACGGCCACATTTACGGCGAGGTCGCCGCGGCAGTTGAAATCGATTGCGCTGATTGCCACGGAACGGCAAATAAATATCCGACGTTGCAGACCAGTGGTCCCGCTGCCAAACCGGGCGGGCGCGACTTGCTCACGCTGCGTACGCAGGATGGTCGCAAGCGTTTTGAGTGGATAGGCAGCAAACTGTTTCAGCGATCGGCACTCGACCCAAAACTCGAATGGCAAATGAGTCTTGTCAAAGATAGCGTTACGCCAGGCCACACGGATTACAACGAGAAAGCCGCGCGTGCCAAGCTGATGCATTCAGGGCAAGAAGGCCGCGATGGAAAATGGGGTCCACCCGGTGCGGATGGTAAGACCGAGTACGCGCATGCAAACGAGAAGATGACGTGCTACACCTGCCATTTGTCTTGGACAACATCGTGTGCAGGCTGTCACCTGCCGATTCAGGCCAACTGGAAAACCGAACGCCTGCACTACGAAGGCGGCGAGACCCGCAATTACGCGACCTACAATCCGCAAGTTGCACGCGACGACATGTTCCAACTAGGCAAGCACGGCCCGGTTAAAGGTGCCCGCATCGCACCGATTCGCTCAAGCTCTGCCTTGTTGCTTAGCTCCACCAACTCCAATCGTGAGCGCATTTACATTCAGCAACCGCCGATTGCTTCAAGCGGATTTTCCTCGCAGGCATTTGCGCCGCACTATCCGCATACCGAACGGAAAACCGAGACCAAGACCTGTAGCGATTGCCATTTGAGTCAGGCCAACGACAACAACGCCATCATGGCGCAGCTATTGTTGCAGGGAACAAACTTCGTCAACTTTGTTGGGTTCAACGCTTGGGTAGGTTCGGCCAAAAACGTTGAGGCGGTCAAGGTAACCGAATGGGATGAGCCACAGGCTGTGATTGGCAGCTACCTGCAAAAATATGCATACCCGGACTGGTTTGCGGATCACCAAAAACGTGGGCAGGAATTGCCTGAGGCGCATAACCACTCCACCGTGGGCGCGGTACGCTGCCTGATGCTGCGTGGTGAATATCTGTTTGTGGCGGAAGGCGCTGGCGGATTCCGCGTATACGACGTTGCCAATATTGCCAACAAGGGAATATCGCAGCGCATTATTTCCGCGCCGTTCTCACCGCTTGGACATGACGCTCATATTGCTAGCAAAAATGCCACCTGCATGGCGCTACCGACCAATCAAGCCATTGCCCCGGAACGAAACAAGGGCGATCTGATGCGTGTGACCAACGAGGAACAGCCGTTCCACCCGATCTACAACTATGCGTTTATTGTTGACGCTGAAGAAGGCCTGATCGTCACCGATGTGAATACGTTTGCCGACGGCGAGCCACGTAACAACTTCCTCAAACGCGCGATCACATGGAATGAGGGCGGCGTATTGAAAGGCGCGCGGCATATCACGATGGGCGGCTACTACGCTTATGTTGCGACCGATGCTGGTCTGGTGATATTGAATCTCAATGATCCGCTTAAGCCGACTGTCGCGGCTTCGTTACCGTTGCGCGATATGCGGGCCTCGGCGCTACAGTTCCGCTACCTGTTCGTGACAACTGCCGAAGGCATGCAGACCATTGATGTCACCTCGCCTGAAAAACCTGCACTGGTGGGAACAGCGAATGTATCGTTGCTGAATGCGCGTGGTATTTACCTTGCCCGTACCTACGCCTATGTCGCAGGTGGCAAAGATGGCCTTGTCATTATTGATATTGAAAAGCCACATGCACCGAAGGAACTGACACGCTTCACCGCAGACGGAAAACTTAACGACGCGCAGGATGTGATCGTCGGGTCCACCAATGCGTCGCTGTTTGCCTATGTTGCGGACGGCGTGAACGGACTAAAAGTGATTCAACTGACATCGCCCGATTCACAACCGAAGTTTTACGGTTTTTCGCCTGAGCCCAAGCCACAGTTGATCGCCTGGCGCAAAACAAAATCAGCGGCGCTGGGTATGGCCAAAGGGCTGGACCGGGATCGCGGTGTAGATGAAACCGGCGGACAAATTGCGGTGTTCGGTCGCATCGGGTCGCGACCATTTTCCAGCGATGAAATGGCGCGTTTCTATCGAAATCCCAACGGATCGTTGTGGGCGGTGAAGGACGAAATTGATCGGGCTGGATTTGTTGACACCAAGCCCGCGGGAGCAAAAAAATGAAGCGATGGATGATGTGGTGTTCGACACTACAGACCGCGTCGAAACTTGTCGCAGGGGCAATCCTGCTGGCGGTGCCGCTTGCGGCCATGCACGCCGGGGCGCAGCCGCTGCCGTATCAGTCGCCTCATGAAACGCT
>JANNRY010000241.1:0-4153 GCA_031401935.1 Betaproteobacteria bacterium
GTGGCCAGTTTGTGCCGTTCTTTATGGAAAAGAGCGTGCGTTCGATTTTATCCACGCTCAGCGTATTGAAGGCCGACTGCGCCTATGTGCCGATCGATTTCAATTCGCCGGGGCAAAGATTAAAATCTATTCTCACCGCCACCGACGCTACGGTAGTGATTGTCGATGACCAAAGCAAAATCGTGTTTGAAGAACTGGTGCCCGCTGGCGAGCGCCCGGTTTTACTCAATATCAGCCAATTCAAACCGGTGGATGTGGCACCGGTGCCGCCACAAAATTTATCAATCGACATCGCCTACGTGCTCTTCACCTCCGGCTCAACCGGCGTGCCCAAAGGCGTGATGATTCCACACAAGGCGATCATCGACTACATCGAGTGGTGCGTGGAAACTTACGCGCTGACGGATAAAGATGTTGTCGCCAATCATGCCCCGCTGTATTTCGATAACTCCACCTTCGATCTTTACTGCGCGTTTAAAACCGGTGCGACGCTGCATCTGGTGCATGAAGAATTAAACGCAGTGCTGCCGCGACTGGTGAATTGGCTGTCAACGCGCGAGATCACCACTTTCTTCTGCGTGCCATCGGTGCTGACAATGTTGCTGCGCTCGCGCCGCCTGAAGCCCGACAGTTTCCCCAAAATGCGGCACCTCATCGCCGCTGGCGAAGTGTTGCCGCGTGACATTTTGGCTGACTGGATGGCGCTGTACCCGCACATTCAGTTCACGAACATGTACGGCCCCACGGAAATCACGGTTGATTGCAGTTATCACATCCAGCATGAAAAACCGGGCCGGGACATGCTGTCGATTCCGATTGGAAAAGCGCGTACCAATATGGAATTGTTTGTCCGCACACCGAGCGGCGAACTCAGTCAGGCCATTGGTGCCGAGGGCGAATTGCTGGTGCGCGGAACGTCGGTGGCCTATGGCTATCTGGGGGACACGGAGCGGACCCAGAAAGTCTTTATCCAGAATCCATTGAACAGGTTTTTTCACGATCCGCTCTATTGCACTGGCGACTTGGTACGGATCGATGAAAACGCCGATTACCTGTTTCTGGGCCGCGCCGATGATCAGATCAAGTTCCTCGGTTATCGCATCGAACTGGGCGAAATTGAAGCGTCGCTTGTCGGTATCGAGGGCGTGCACGAGGGTGTGGTGGTATTCAACAACAGTGCAAACGAATCCGAACGCGAGCTTGGCGCGCTGGTGAGTCTGGACGAGGGCTTTGATCTGGATGCATTGCGCCAAGCTCTGCAAAAACGGCTACCCGCCTATATGGTGCCGACGCGCTTTAAAGTCATTGCTGATGATTTCCCGCGCACGCCGAACGGCAAATATGATCGCAAGCAGACGCTGAAAAAAG
This sequence comes from Betaproteobacteria bacterium, assembly GCA_031401935.1. GTDB lineage: Bacteria > Pseudomonadota > Gammaproteobacteria > Burkholderiales > Usitatibacteraceae > UKL13-2. The sequence goes on from JANNRY010000241.1 coordinate 1,369, forward strand.
TGTTTGGCGATTAACGCCACCCGCAGCTCAATCCACATACCGCACCGTCACCACTGGGCTTCCACCCGTCAGCTCGGCATGCAGTATTGAATATTCCGGCACTTCCACCCAAGTCGATGTATCGCGGGTCAGCGGCTCGGAGGCCACAATGATCGAGTCCGCATTTTCAGCGCCACTGCTCATGCGCCACTCCTGATTGCCGAGGCCATCGTCGTGCATGCCGTAATCGCGGCCCAGCGTGTACCAAAGGCTCAGGTAACTGAGGTTTGCCTCATGCACACGCGCTGGGTCGTCGGTCGCGTAGCAGCCAAAATCGAAACAATAACGGACGGCAGCGAGCTGTGTGCCGTCGGCGATAAACAGATTTACCGATGACGAATGTGCAATGCCAAGTTGCGCGCGCACCGCGCGAAGAATCGTGATGGCGCGTTCAATGGCGGTTAAAAGTTCCTCACGCGTGGCGTGGCGCGTGGGATCAGGCAGTGCCGAGACAATGAGCGCGTAGATCCATTCGCTATCGGTGGTGCCGCGAATTTCCGTAAGAAATTCTGGACGCACGAACGGCACCAGCAACGGCTTCATCGAAGACATGCGCGCCAGATCGCCGTTATGTGCCAACGACAGCGGCACGCCGGGGAACTGAAAAGGATGCACATTTTGCAGCGAAATATCGACCGTCGTGCTGTAGGCCACACCACGCACATGCCCCAGCACACATGAGGCACGCACCTTTTCGGCCATGTTTTTCAGGTTGCGATCAAACACCGGCAACGACGGCGAGCCGTACATAAACGGAGCCGTTGGCGAATGTGAGCCCGGGTCCCATGCGCGCAAGCCAAACCCGGCAAGGTTGAGCAGATGCAACATCTTCGGCATATAGCTCTGCCGCACCAGCGCGGAATCGGGCTGATAAAGCAAGTGGTCCAGCAGCACAGGCTGACCTAAATAGAGGAGGGCGCGGCACATGGTTTGATTACAGAAGATTATGAAGCACAATGAACGCTGTAAACTCCCTCATGCAAATGCATTCTTCTTTTCAACGATGAACGCAAACGACACTAACGACGATTGTCCTGACACCGGGCTTGCCGCTTTTTGCGCCACCGGTATTTGTTGCGGGCTCGATCAATCAGACGCGGCACAATTGCTCGCGATGGCGCAGCCGGTTTCATTCGTATCGGGCAGCCGCATGGTGCGGCACGGCGAGCCGTCGCGCGGCGCATATGTAATTCGCAAGGGTCGTATTGAAGCGCGCCTTACATTGCCCGGCGGCGGCGAAAAGACGGTTGTGGAATTGGCCGACGGCAGCATGTTTGGCGAAATGTCGTTGCTGGATAACGGGCAATCCATCGCCAGCGTTTTTGCGGTGACCGATGTCGACGGCTGGTTCATCGAGCGCAACCTATTTCGTGCGCTCATCGCCGGCCGGAACCCCGCAGCACTTGCCATCCAGCGCACTATCACCTCCGGATTGGTCGCGCGTCTGGGCATCATGAATAGCGAGCTGCAAAAGCAAGTCGCCCCCGAAGATCGATTGGTGACAGCGCCAGCACCTCAGGGCGACCCGTTGGCTGATATTCCACGCACAAAAAGCGGCCATTTCGATTACCAGCGTTTCTTGTCGCTCCTGCCTTTTTTCGCCGGATTCACCGATGACGAAATAGATCGCGTGATCGCTTCCGCAAAAATAATCGACGTGCCACGCGGACAATGGCTGTTTGCAGCGGGACAGCCTGCGGACGCGTGCTACCTGGTGGTTCGCGGTGCGGTCGAGGCCAATATCTACATTGAAGATTGCGTGCGCCGCCTCGCGTTACTCGGTCCCGGTTCGCTGGTCGGCTACATGGGTATTTTGTCCGATTCGCCACACAACGCAAATGCGGTGGCACGGGAAAACTCGTTATTGCTGGAGTTTCCAGCGGCGGCGTTCATGGCGCTTTACAAAGGGTCGTCCGGCGCCGAGGTAAAAACGCAGCACGCGATCCAGTGCAATTTGCTGCAATCGCTTTCGCGCAGTTACTCGCAGATGTCGCGATTGGTTACGCAGGCACGGTTAAGTGAGGCGTTGCAGGCGCGGGCGGTGAGGGCTGGGATTTAGGATTTGTTGAGTGTTGGAGTGATTTTTTTGACACGGAGACCGGGGTAGCCTGGCGGCTACTCACTTTTCTTGCTTCGCCAAGAAAAGTAAGCAAAAGAAGGCGACCCGAGGTTCGTCGCCCGGCAAAAGCACCGGGTACCTTGCGTTACTCGAAACGACAGGCCGCTGCGGAACTCGGGCTCGAATTGGTAAGTCACAAAAAGTCGCGATTGTGCTCGCCCTCAGACAGTCCTCGCGGAATGCCCCCTGTCGCTTCTGCGTTACTCAGCGACTCTCATCGGGACCCTGTCAGCCTGCGGTCACGACCATTCATCTCGCGACACTTGCGTCTTCCTCGTTTCACAGAGAAACAATGACATCTTCTCCGTACTGCTGGCGAATTTGGTGTGACGCGTCATCAAGATCCGTGGAGAGAAGCGTAATCCGCTTTCCTATGGCCGAAGGATTTTTCTCATAGATGATCGCTATGTAGGCTCGCAAGTTTTCTCGTTTCATCGTTGACTCGACCATCCGCTAAGGATTCAAATCCCCGCCTCATGCGCCATCTGATCCGCATGATATGAAGATCGCACCATCGGCCCACAAGCTGCGTGCATAAATCCCATTTTTTCTGCTTCACGTGCAAACATATCAAACTCATCCGGCGTCACGTAGCGCAGCACGGGTAAATGATGCCCTGACGGTTGC
>JANNRY010000242.1:0-4761 GCA_031401935.1 Betaproteobacteria bacterium
GTATGACGCGACCGTTCAGATCGCTCGATGCCGATAAGGACGACAAGGGCATCAGGGGATTTCTTAAAGACGTGCCGCTCGCAAAAGTGGAACAAATGCTCGATTTCAACAGCGGCTATTTCTCAATCAATCTTGGCATTAGCACCGGCAGCACACAACTGCGCCAATCCGCGCTTTTCCAGCGGATCACGCCAAACGCGTCGACCCCGAATGTCGTGACGTGGCCACGTATAATTTGGGTCAAAGACGACTGACCAAGGCCGTGCCCGTTGCAAAATCTTCAACTCCTGCTGCACATCCCCGATCTCGCCAGCGTTGACGCGCAGACTTCCGTGTCCTGGTGCCTGTTTGATCGCCAGTCAAATTTGTTGCGCGAAGGCGCCGGCCAACTGACGCCGACGGGACAAGTGCCTCGTGCAGAACGCACGGTCATCGTCATTCCCGCGCGGCGAGTCGTCTACATCGAGACACCATTGCCGCCGGTATCAACCACCAAGCGGGACGCACTCTTGCGTTACGCCATCGAAGACAAACTCACGATCGATCCGGCAACCGTGCATGCGGTGGTACTTGGCAATTCCGCATCGCCAAAGACCAATACGCATGTGGTTGCGGCGATTGATCGCGCATGGTTTGCCAGCGTGCTGCGCTGGCTTGGTGACGCAGGCATTGAGCCTGCGCAGGCGGTGTCTGCGGCGGCATTGATCCCCGTGGCTAGTGGCGAATGGGGCGTGGTGCTCGACGGTGCGCATGGTCTGGCGCGCCGCGCCGATGGCTTTGCCTACAGCTTCGATATTGAACAGGCCCAGACAAATGGCGTTCCTATAACGCCACCTTTCGCGTTGGCACTTGCCCTGAAGGAGGCGCGCGACCATCAGTGTTCGCCCACACAACTCACGGTTTTCATCGATCAGGCGGCCGATGCGCCCTGGGTTGCTGCATGGCAGCGTGCGCTCGATTGCCCGGTGCGCATTTCTGCGCGCCCTGCGCCACGCATGGTGGCATTGAGCGCAGGGAATTTACTGGCGGGGGATTTCGCGCCGCGATCAACAGGCAATGAATGGATGGCAATGTTAAAACCTGCCATTGCTGCAGTCGCTTTGATCGCGATCCTGCAATTGGGCTTCACCGTGATCGACGCATGGCGGCTCGATCAGCGGCGGCGCTCGCTCGAAAATGAAATGACGCAAGTGTTCAAAACAGCTTTCCCGAACGCGCAGGCGATTGTCGATCCGCCGCTGCAAATGCAGCGCAACCTTGAATCGATGAAACGTGAGCGCGGATTGAGCACCGGCGATGATGTGCGGGTATTGATTGCCGGTCTCACCGCTATTCTCAAATCAGTGCCTAATCTGCTGCCGCAGCGAATCACCATTAGCGAAGGTAGCGTCACGCTATTGGCTGCGGTGCCGGACCCGCAGCAGCAAGCAGCGCTGCGGTCGCGCGCAGCTGAAACGCGCGGCGCAACATTTAATGTAGACGCAGAAAATATCGTGCGTCTCACACTAAATACGGCGCGCTGATAGCTGCCATGTTGAATACATTGATCAACAAGATTGCGTTTACGTTCGCGCCGGCTCAAACGCGCTGGAACGCGCTTGAGACTGGACAGCGCAGGCTGTTGGTGATCGGCACGCTGTTGCTTGCTTTGGGATTTTTAGTGGCGTTTGTGTGGCTGCCTGCGGTACGGGCACGCGACATGTTGAACTCGCGAATCCCCCAACTGGAAGCGCAACTGGCATTGATGCGCAGCCAAGCCGCAGAAGTAACGGCGCTCGGCAAATCGCCGATTAGCCCAGTGGCACCTCGCCGTGTAGCCGATGTCACCGCACTGCAATCCGTCTTCGGGCCGGACGCGCAGATCGCGGCAGCACAGAATGGTTTTCGCATCGTGATTCCCGCTGTCAGCTACGCGAGCTGGTGGGATAAAACTGGTGATGCTGCTTCACAGTACGCATTGACACTTAACAAAGCGACGCTGACGCGGCTGGATAGGCCCGTCAAGAGCGAGGCAATTATTGCCGTTGATATGCAGCTTGCAGGTGTAGGAACTGCGGCCCCAACGCCGTCCGCCGCGCCTGCCCCGCAAGGCAAATGATGGCAGCGCCAACCCAGCTTAAGCATCGTTACTACTGGTTGCTTGCGTTAGCCTCATTTGTTGTCTCTGCCATCGTACTGACACCCGCAGCCCTGCTGGAGTTCGCAGCGGGAAAAGTGCCAAACGCGAATCTGCACTTCACTGCAGATAGCGGAACTATTTGGGCTGGCCGGGGACGCATCGACCTCACGCAAAACACCACGCGCTTCGTGATTCCGTTGACGTGGCGAGTTGATCCTCTCGCTTTATTCAGATTGCGTCTTGGCGTCAATGTCGTAGCCAATTCGCCCGAGCTATCCGGGACGACGTACATCGGCTTGGGATTGCGTGACATCGAACTGCGCGATACAACGCTTTCTGCTGATGCCCGATTGGTGTCAGTCGCGCACAATGCGATTGCGCTTATCGCGCCCATGGGCCGAGTGTGGTTACGGCAATCGGCCGCAGAGCGCCTCACCATACGGCCAGGCAACAGCAACGACGGGGACCGCGTCGATGGCGCAATCGGTCTCGAAGCCGAGCAACTCGCATTAGGTGGCACCGTAAATGCACCGATTGGTAATCACACAATCGACATTCGCGGCGAAGGTGCAACGATTAAACTATCGGTTTTGCGATCAAGCGGTCCGCTAAAACTGGAAGGTTCCGGGACCGTCGCGCTTAGTCCGCCGCGCCGCTTTACGTTTTCCGGCTTCGCCACCGCTGCCGCTGATGCACCCGCGGCGCTTAAACAGCTCGGACCGACCATGCCCGATGGGCGACAGCGTATTGAACTCAACACCACATGGTAATAATCATAAAAGCAGCACCGGAGCGCCATGCGCGTTGATCACTCCCCCATTGCTCCGCAATATCGTTCGCCGTGGTGGCTTGGCAGCGGCACGTTTGGCGCGCACGTACAAACCGTCTACCCTGCACTATTCGACCGCGCACAGGCGCCGTGCTACTCGCGTGAGCGCTGGGACTCCACGCCCGACGGCAAACCCGATGGCGATTTTGTCGATGTTGACCGTCTCAGTGGCGCAATTGATAAACCGATGCTGGTCGTATTTCATGGCCTGGAAGGCTCATCGCAACGTCCGTATGCGCTGAATTTGATGGCTGAAGTAGCACGACGTGGCTGGCGTGGCTTGGTACCGCATTTTCGCGGTTGCAGCGGTGAGATTAATCGCCTGCCTCGTGCCTATCATTCCGGGGACGCTGCCGAGATCGACTGGATACTGCGCCGCGCCAAAGCCGAAGCGCCGCTTCAGCCGCTGTACGTGGCGGCAATTTCGCTCGGTGGCAACGCCACGCTTAAATGGCTCGGTGAACAAGGCAGTGCGGCGGGCAACATCGCAGAAGCAGCAATCGCCATTTCCGCGCCGGTTGATCTGACGGCGGCCGGCGACGCGTTGGCGCAAGGCTTTTGCAGGCTGTATACGAAAAATTTTCTGGCAACGATGAAGAAAAAATCGCTCACAAAGCTCGCACTTCATCCCGGAATATTCAATGCCGAGCGCGCATTGCGGGCCACGACATTGCGCGAATTCGATAACGAGGTCACCGCACCGCTGCACGGCTATCGCGATACCGACGATTATTGGACGCGTGCATCGGCAAAGCCGGGCCTGATCGATATTCGGGTGCCAACGCTGATCCTCAATGCCCTCAACGATCCATTCTTGCCCGCCTCCGCCTTGCCAACTGCGGCACAGGTATCATCGGTCGTCACGCGGCATTTCCCGGATCATGGCGGTCATGTCGGCTTTTCATCGGGGCGATTTCCCGGCCATGGCGGCTGGATGCCGCAACGTGTTTTTCATTTTATCGACCACAGGAACTAGCTCATGTCGCAACTCGCTGCAGAAATATTCAAAGCCTATGACATCCGCGGCATCGTCGGCAAATCGCTCACGTCAGAGACCGTGGAACTGATCGGTAAAGCGCTCGGATCGGAAGCCAAAAAGCGTGGCGGCACCACCATCAGCATTGGCCGCGATGGCAGGCTGTCTGGTCCTGAATTCGCTGCCGCACTCGCACGCGGCATCCAGTCGACCGGCATCAACGTGATCGACATTGGCATGGTTGCCACGCCGATGGTTTATTTCGCGGCCTTCCATTTCAATACCGGCTCTGGCGTGATGATCACGGGATCTCACAATCCCCCCGACTACAACGGTATCAAGATGGTGATTCAAGGCGAAACGTTGGCACTCGATGCGATTCAATCGTTGAAACGCCGTATCGACGCCAATGATTTCGAGACCGCAGCAAAACCTGGCACCTACGAAACACGTGATCTGGCTGATGCCTATATCGCACGCATTGTCGGTGACGCCAAAATTTCACGCCCAATGAAAATCGTGGTTGATTGCGGTAACGGCGCGCCGGGCGCATACGCACCGAAACTGTTCCGGGCCATGGTCTGCGAAGTAATTGAGTTGTTTTGTGAAGTCGATGGCAATTTCCCCAATCATCACCCCGATCCGTCGCAACCGAAAAATCTTCTGGACGTGATCCGCGTGTTGAAAGAAACTGACGCTGAACTGGGCCTTGCATTCGATGGCGATGGCGACCGGCTAGGTATTGTGACCAAGGACGGTGAAATTATTTTCCCCGACCGTCAACTCATGCTGTTTGCCGCTGACGTGCTGTCACGCGTGCCGGGCGGTGAAGTGATT
>JANNRY010000243.1:0-9771 GCA_031401935.1 Betaproteobacteria bacterium
GAATTTGATGCACCGGAAGGCGAAACATTGTGTGATGCACTCCTGCGCCAGGGCATCGCCATCGAACACGCCTGCGAAAAATCCTGCGCCTGCACAACCTGCCACATCATCGTGCGTGAAGGTTTTAATTCGCTCGACGAGCAGGCAGAAAAAGAAGAGGACATGCTCGATATGGCATGGGGCCTGACGCCATTGTCACGATTGTCCTGCCAGGCAAAAGTACGCAGCACGCCGCTCGTGATCGAGATTCCCAAGTACACCATCAACCACGCGCGGGAGAACCATTGATGTCGCTCAAATGGACCGATACCCTCGAAATTGCGATTCAACTCAGCGATAAATTTCCCGACGTTGATCCAAAACGCATCCGCTTCACTGACCTGCATCAGTGGGTTTGCGAAATGGACGAATTTGAAGACGACCCGAATAAGTCGGGGGAAAAAATACTTGAGGCGATTCAGATGGCGTGGATTGAGGAATCCGAATAGTCGGCCGCACAAAAAAGTAGGGGCAGTCTTTCGACCACCCCTGAAGGCGCACTCTCGAATGCTTCTGGAGGAGAACCTACGGGATTTGGGGACCTAGCCAAACCGCCGAAGCACCCAGGGAGGGAGGGTGATCCACAAGCATTCGAGGATATATACGCAACCCTTGTGCCAGTAAATTTAACTCAATAGAAAACAACAAGTTAGCAAGTTTCTACCCATTTGCGCTTAGTTGTCATCGCTGCCATTGTGTCGCCAAATCACGACAAATTTTGAGCCATAACGCTAAATTGCTGATTCATAACAATAATTCTTGTCTCTAAATGGAGACGGAGGCGACGTGTAAACCGACGGTTTCCGCGCCGCAGCAATCAGCCTAAGGTCAGGCGCTCGCCGACTTAAAGTGTGCGGCCTCAATGCCGTGGCGTTGCAGCAATTTATAGAACTCGGTCCGATTACGCTTTGCCAGTTTTGCCGCTTGCGTCACGCTGCCTTGGGTGAGTTTTAGCAACCGGGTGAGGTAGTCGTATTCAAAGCGTCGCCGCGCCTCCTCGAATGAATCGAGTCCCTGCATTTCCATCTGCATGGCCTGCTCGACGACCTTGGTCGAGACAATTTCGCCAGACGACAACGCCACCACTTGCTCGACAACGTTGTACAACTGGCGGATGTTGCCGGGCCACGCGGCACCGCTCATCATCTCCAGCGCATCGTGTGACAGCGCGTTCACATTTTTTTCGTAGCGCTTGGAAAGTTCTTTCAGAAAATGCGAAAGCAATAGCGGGATGTCTTCGCGGCGCTCGCGCAGCGCGGGTAATTTCAGCGTGACGACGTTCAGCCGGTAAAACAAGTCTTCACGAAACACGCCATCTTTTTTGGCCTGATTCAGATCACGATGGCTGGCGGAGATGACACGCACATCAATAGGAATAGTCTTGGTCGAGCCAACGGCGCGGATTTCACGTGCTTCGAGAACGCGCAACAATTTTACCTGCAATGCCAGCGGCATATCGCCGATTTCATCGAGCAGTAACGTGCCAGTGTGCGCTTCAACAAACAGGCCCGGATGATCGGCAGTGGCGCCGGTGAAGGCTCCCTTTTTGTGGCCAAACAATTCTGATTCCAGCAGTGTCTCAGGAATGGCACCGCAATTAATAGCAACAAAGGGCCGATCCGCGCGGCGGCTGGCGCGATGCAGCGCGCGCGCCAGCAATTCCTTGCCGGTGCCGCTCTCACCCTGAATCAGCACGCTTGCATCACCCTGCGCAATCCGTTCTGCGCGCAATAACAAATCCTCCATCGCGGGGCTTCGGGTAACAATTTCGCTACGCCAAGCGGCATCCGATTTGCCGGACGCTAATCCTGCGGCTGCACCCGCATTCGAGGTGCCGGCACTGCCATGCAGCGACAGTGCGCGCCGCACTTGTGCCAGCAACTCGTTCGCGTCATACGGCTTGGTGATATAGCCAAAAACGCCTTGCCGGGTTGCGGCGACTGCGTCCGGGATGGTGCCGTGCGCTGTCAAAATAATGACCGGCAAGCCGGTGTGGCGACGCTCGATTTCATGAAAAAGCGCCATGCCATCGAGGCCCGCCATTCGCAAATCGGTGATGACCAAATCCGGCCGCTCAGCCGCAATCATGGATAGCGCCTGTTCGCCGCTGACAGCAGTGGTGGCGCGATATCCACTCGCCTTGAGGCGAATCGACAGCAGCTTCAGCAGATCAGGATCGTCATCAACCAACAACAGATTTTGCATTTGCGGACTACTCATTGTGGGGGCTGCGGGGAAACTACGCGTTGTGGATCGAGGCGTTGGGTGTCAGCGCGGCGATTGACGCTGCTATCGATGGATTTGATTGCGGCGAGTTTGCGCTCCAACTCGCTCACGCGTGCGCGCAATGCGCGAGCCTCCAATTCCTTGCTGTCGTCCCGCCGTAGAGTGCTTAGGCGCGCCTGCGCATCGCGCGATTGATCGCGCAACTTTTTGCGATCCTGCGCCAGGCCAACCATCAGCATGGCGAGCGCGCGAACGCCTGCCTGTGGATCGTCCTTGGTCGGTGCGTTACCATCGCGACCCAACGGCTCAAGTAACGCAATCAGCTCCGCATCGTCGTTAAAATTCCCTGGTGTAGATGCCGACGTTGAAGCCAACAGCAACGCAAATTTGACGCGGTTGAACTCGGATTTCTCCGTCTGAAATGCGGCACGCATTTGCTCGCGCTCAATGGCGAATTCGCGCGCGTCGAGCTTGCGCGTTTGCGTCACATAGGTGAGTAACGTATCCGCGGCCGAAGGTTCTGCAGCTTGAAAAATCAAGCGCGTCAAGGGCGGCTCGGCACGTTTGGGCTCCATCGCGCATGCACTGAGCAGGCAGGCCGGCAGAAGCAATAAGATTGATTTCAATGGCATAAAATTTCCATCAAATGGATGCCGGAACCTTCGGCAAAATAACGCGAAAGTGCGCGCCAGCAGCGGCGATTGCTTTCACTGTGCCTTGATGCATTTCCACGTAGTCGCGGACAATCGCCAATCCCAGTCCAGTGCCTTTGACGGCGGAAGTCGCTGCATTTTTACCGCGATAAAACGGATCGAAAATCCGGTCACGATCCTCCACGGCGATGCCGGGCCCGCTGTCGATTACTTCAATCACCGCATGGTCTTTGTGTTTGCCCAGACGCAGCACGATGACCCCACCGATGGGCGAATACTTGATCGCGTTCGACAGCAGGTTATCAATGACAACCCGCAGTTTTTCAACGTCGCCTTGGAAGGAAATTTTTTCGCATTCGCGTTTCACGGTGATCGATTTAGCAACAATCGCAAGCCGTTGTGCATTGATGACTTGATCAATGAGATCACGCAATTGCAGCAGCTTGATATCGAGTGCGATCTTCTTGCCCAGCCGGTCCGAGGACTGCGCCTGTGAATAGGTCAGCAAATCCTGAATCAGCTTCTCCAGCGTAAGTGAATTCTGTTTGAGGATTCGCGCAACATCGCGCTGCTCGTCGTTGAGCTTGCCGACAACCTCGTCACTAAGCAGGTCCGAGCCTTCCCGCAGCGCTGTGAGCGGTGTTTTGAGTTCATGCGAAACGTGTTGAAAAAACCGTGTCTTTTGATCTTCGAGCGAAATCAGACGCTGGCGCAGCCAATCGAGTTGTTCCCCCAGCATTTCAATATCGTGCGGCCCGCTAACGCTGATGCGCTTGGCCAATTTGCCTTCACCAAGACGATGGATAGCTTCATCGAGATCGCGAATCGGTCGCGCCAATAGATACGTGAAACCGGCGATCATCAGCAGTGCCGATGGAATCATTGCCAGCAATTGCCACACCACCTGATTGCGCGATTTCGTTGCCGCATTTTTCAGCGCGGCAACTTCCTGCTCGATCGACTGGTTCGCGAGCGTGTTCAGTGCCTGAGTGCGATTCGCGAGGTCGGCAAAATCACGTTCGAGCTGACGGCTTAGCTCCAGCGAGGGCGGCTTTTCGGTGAGCAGCGTAAAAATCCCGGCCTCCTTTTGCTGCACGCCTGTCGCTGCCACTGTTACTTCTGGCGCCAGCGGCAAGGCAATAAATTCGCTCAGCAGCTTTCGAAAGCTCTCCCGGGAGAGTTTGTACACTTCAATCAGATCACGATCACCGGAAACCGCGTAGACACGTGCGGACCGCTCCATCGCGAGGGTGACCGTGGAAAGCTGCCGGGCGTTTTGTGTGGCGACGGTGGCATTGAACACCGCCTTCTGGCTTTGCTCGGATAAGCGCTCAATCGAAAATGCGTTCGATACCAGCCCCGCGATCAACGGCAACGCAACGATGGCAAAGCCCACCAGCAACAAGCCGAGAAAGGAACGCGGATAACGGAGTTCCATGAGCGGCTTATCGGTGGACGGGGTATTTGTTTTCATGCGGCGATAAATGCTTCAGCAAGGGTCGTGCCAAGTTGGCGAACTTGTCGAGCGATGCAATGATAAGATGAACATCGTTTATCTGCTCCGGAAACTGCCATGTACGAATCTGACATCACTAAATTTGTTCGCGATCTGATGGACAAAAGCCCGGAATTAAAAGAGCTGCAAAAAACCAACCGCGCAACGTGGTGGGACAAAAAGCAGAATCTTGAAGAATTAAAACGCCACGACCAATCGGCCGCGCCCAAGCAACCATACGCGTATTTTCCGCTGCCGACTGCCAAGCCGTAGCGCAGTCCGAAAGCCAAACTCTAGCACTGATGCGGTTTTCAGGCATAAAGTGCGCCAGAGGCCGCGCTGATGCTTGTGTTTGGCATATTGCCTATGATTTTTTCATGACGCGCATTTCGGGACCTACTTTGTTGAATCAGCGCGTGCTGTTCATTATCGTCGCACTGTTTGTCATTCGGCCGGCCACAGCACAAACGCCGCCCGCTGACGTCCAGAGCGCTCCGCAGATTGTCATCAGCGCAACGCGTGTGCCGCAGGATGGCTTCAATTTGCCGATGGCCATTGATCGCATTGATGCGGCAGTGATCGGCGAAGGCCGACTGCAAGTCAATCTTTCCGAAGCGCTCAATCGCGTGCCCGGCATGGTCGTGCAGAACCGCCAGAACTACGCGCAGGATTTGCAGATATCTTCTCGCGGCTTCGGTGCGCGCTCTACTTTCGGCGTGCGTGGTGTGCGCCTGATCGCCGATGGCATTCCCGCCACCATGCCTGATGGACAAGGCCAGGCTGCGACGTTCAATCTCTCGTCGGCGGCACGAATCGAAGTCTTGCGCGGCCCCTTCGCGAGTTTGTACGGCAATTCATCCGGCGGCGTGGTGCAGATTTTTACCGCTGATGGTCCATTGACGCCGACCGTCAGTAGTTCGTTTGCAGCGGGAAGTTTCGACACGAAAAAATATGGTTTGCAATTTGGTGGGCAGCATAATGACTTCAATTACCTAACCGATATTTCGCGATTCGAAACGCAAGGCTATCGCAAGCACAGCGCAACGACACGTGATCAACTGAATGCCAAATTCAAGCTGTCCGTCGGCGATGGAACCCTTACGCTCGTCACCAATGCATTGAGCCAGCCAGACACGCAGGATCCGCTCGGGTTGACGCGCGCGCAAGTGCAGGCCGAGCCGCGCGCGGTCGATGCTTCGGCGTTGACGTTCAACACCCGCAAAAGTGTTCGCCAAAATCAGCTCGGTGCGGTTTATGACGTTGGTGACAGCGGCAACTTAGCAGGCGCGCTGCAGGCCAAAATCTATGGCGGCAATCGCACGGTCAAACAATATCTTGGCCAGGAAGGAAATACGCCATTGAGCGCAGGCGGCATCGTGGATCTGGATCGACGCTACAGCGGGATCGGCATGCGCTGGACGCGGCGGGCGTCGCTGGCAGATCTTGCGCTGACTCTTTCTGTCGGCATCGATCGTGACCAACTCATCGAGCAACGCCGTGGCTTTATCAATAACTTCGGTATGCAGGGTGCACTGAAACGCGATGAAGATGATCGTGTGGCCAATACCGATTTTTACGCGCAGGCCGAGTGGCAACTTACCGATGTGCTCAGCATCAGTGGCGGCGCGCGTCGTAGTCGCGTGAAATTTGATTCCACTGACTACTACATCGTCGCCATCAATCCTGACGACAGCGGCAACGTTGCCTATTCGCGGACCACACCGGTGGTCGGCGTGTTGTTCAAGGCCACACCGCGCTGGAATATTTACGCCAATGTCGGTGAAGGATTTGAAACGCCGACTTTCGCCGAGCTAGCCTATCGACCGAATGGCGCGACTGGTTTTAATTTCGCGTTGCAACCGGCGAGCAGTCGTCATGTTGAATTTGGCATCAAGGGCAACATCGGCAGCGGTGCCAGTAACGTACGCGACAGCACCCAACTGCGCGCGGCGGTGTTTCGTATCGACACGAAAAATGAAATTGTCACCAACGCGTCGAGCGGTGGCCGCAGCGATTTCCGCAACGCAGCCACCACCCGGCGCGATGGCATCGAGCTATCGCTTGAACGCGTCCTTTCGTTCGGGTTTGAATATAGTCTCGCTTACACGTGGCTGAACCCACGATTCAGGCAAGCATTCAGCGCGGGCTCCCCGCCTACGTTGATCGCTGCCAAAAACCTCCTGCCCGGAGTCGCCCATTCCGTGTTGACTGCTGAGTTGATCTGGCGCGATCGGTCATCTGGATTTCATGCCGCGATTGAATATCGTGCGACCAGCAAAATTTATGTGAACGATGCGAATGTTGATGCAGCAGCAGGCTATGGTGTGGCCAACATCCGGGCGGGATTCCAGCAGCAATTTTCCACAGCGCGCTTTGGTCACTGGCGGCTCAGCGAGTTTATCCGCGTTGATAACGTCACCGACCACCGCTATATCGGTTCGGTGATCGTGGCCGAAGCAAGGGGAAGATATTTTGAACCGGCACCTGGACGAAATTTTATGGTCGGATTCAATGCGGCGGTTTCGTTTTAACGCACAGTTTACTCCCGACATGTTTTAGTAAGATCAGCCACTGGTGCGGTTTTCAGGGGTAAAGTAAGCCAGAAGCTCCGTCAATGCTAGCGTCAGGTAATTTTTTGCCGGGACGCGAGCCCCCAATGTTGACAGCGAGTGACAGCCCCCTTTCTGCCGCCGCCATCGCAAAATAGGCGGTTGCCTGCGGATAAATAGTGCCCATGTTGGTATTATTTGGTATTAAATTGGTATTTCGTTTAAGCAAACCAGTCACGGCACTTATTAAGACAACGTAAGGGCAGCATAAAGACAGCATGAATTTCAAATTCAAGCCCGACCCGCGCGATCATTCACCGCTCTACTTGCAGCTCTCGCGCAAATTGAGTGACGCGATCACGAGCGGAAAATATGAAGTGCACGCGGCGTTGCCTTCTGAGCGGCTGTTGTCTGAGTCACTCGGTGTGTCGCGCGTCACTGCACGCAAAGCGATTGACCTCCTCGCCGAGCAAGGGCTCATCATCCGTCGGCAAGGCTCGGGTAACTACATCGCACCGCGCATTGAGCAGCCACTCTCCAGGCTCACCAGCTTTTCGGAGGAGTTATCGCGGCGCGGGTACACTCCCAGTTCGTTGTGGCTGGCGCGCTCAATCACGCCGTCGCTGCCCGACGAGCAGTTTCAGCTAGGCCTCACTGCCACGAGCAGGGTCGCGCGGCTAAAGCGCCTGCGGCTTGCCGATGATGTCGTGATGGCGTTTGAGATGAGCGTGCTGCCACAATCGATTCTGCCCAAGCCGGAACAGGTTGAAGGTTCGCTTTACGAATATCTGAATCGCAAAGATCAAGCGCCCATCCGCGCGCTGCAACATCTGCGCGCGCTTAATGCCGAGCCGGAACTCGCGCGGCAATTGGGCATCGCCGTGGGTCAGGCGGTGTTGTTTATCACGCGCGTGGGTTACCTCGAATCCGGTCAGGCGGTGGAACTCACGCACTCCTATTGCCGCAACGACTACTACGATTTCGTCGCCGAGATGAGGCGCGATTCATGATGCTTTGCGATTGCGCGCCGCGATGAGCCGCAACTCCGGTCCCGGCGGGTTCACCGCGCTCAAGGGCAACATTCTGATGCCGCAGGGTTTCGTAGCAGGTGTCATCGAATTTTCAAGCGACGGCCGAATCACCAGTGTGACGGGTCAAACGATTGGCCCGCAGGCGGTACGCGATTCAATGGAGGCGATCGTGCTGCCGGGATTTATTGATCAGCACGTCCACGGCGGCGGCGGGCACGACATTATGGAAGGCGGTGAGGCCGCGTCGTGCATCGCAGCACTGCATGCGAAGTACGGGACCACATCACTGCTTGCGACAACGATGACCGCGCCGACCGCAGATCTGGAAATTGCATTTAGCGGCTTAGCAGGTATCTGCAATGCGCCGCGCCAGCGCGGTACAACAGGCAGCGGCAGCCCGGGCGCGCGCGTGCTTGGCGTGCATTTGGAAGGGCCGTATATCAATCCCGGCAAGCTCGGCGCGCAGCCGGATTTTGCGCGGCCCATGCAGCTTGATGAACTGGAACGGCTGCATAAAATCGCCCCTATCCGTCTCATCACGCTAGCCCCGGAGGTGGAGGGCAATATGGCGTCCATCGCGTCGTTGGTGGACGCGGGGTATCGCGTCCAGCTCGGGCACACGGCTGGCGCGTATGAAGACGGTGTCACCGCACTGGCCAACGGTGCCAGCGGTTTTACGCATTTGTTTAACGCCATGACCGGCATGCATCACCGCACGCCCGGCATGGTCGGTGCAGCATTGGCGCATGGTCAATATGCGGAAATCATTCCGGATTTACTTCATGTCCATCCGGGTGCGATGAAGGTTGCCTTGCGCGCCATCCCGCGCCTATTTTGCGTGACCGATTCCACCGCCGCAGCCGGCATGCCCGATGGTGAGTATCGTCTTGGGCGCCACACCGTCACCAAATGTTTGGGTGGTGTGCGGCTCGCTGATGGCACGCTCGCAGGATCAACCTTGACGATGGATCAGGCGCTACGCAATCTGGTGAATGAATTAAAGCTTGATCTTTGCGATGCCTCGCGGCGCGTATCAACCTTTGCCGCCGATTTTCTTGGCCTCACTGATCGTGGCCGACTTGTCACCAATGCGTGGGCCGATATTGTCGTGCTCAATCGTGATTTGCAATTGACCGATGTATTTGTGGAAGGAATTTCGCTTGACGATAGCAAGTAACGCAACGCCTGTAGCCGCATCGCAAATGTATGTCGAAGCGCGCGAGGCACCTGCTGCGGTCGCCGCGCAACTGATGCGTGATGAAGCCGCCTATCGCGAATTTGGCGCAACGCTGCGCTCAGCAAATCCGACGGCAGTGTCCCGCGAACGCGCGAGGGCCGCTTGGTGGGCGAAGCGCGGCGCCCGTAAGGGCGGCTAGCGAAACAAATCCAGCTTCGAGTCGCGAATCAGCTGCCGCGCGTTGCCGTCGCCGCGCAGCTCGACGCCGGTGATCCAGACCGCGGGGACCCCGTCGGCTTTCTTCATCAACAAGCCCGCCGCGGCGGCGAGGGCGTCGGCGGTGGCGGGGATCGTCACCTGCAGCTCGCGGCCGCGGCGGTCGGTGCTGCCGCGCAGGTCGTCGAGCGGCGCGATGCCCGAGACGCCCAGCGCGACGTCGACGAGGCCCTCGCGCCAGGGGCGGCCGAAGGTGTCCGTAATGACTACGGCGAGCGGGGCGCAGCCCGCGGCGGCGAGCGCCTCGCGCAGGCGGCGCGCGGAGGCGTCGGGATCGCGCGGCAGGATCACCGCGGTGTGATCGTCGGGCGCGTTCGAGAGATCG
>JANNRY010000244.1:0-4301 GCA_031401935.1 Betaproteobacteria bacterium
TGTGTCCTGCGTGAGTGCGGGAACACCAACGACCTTCCATGACTGCGGGCACTTTCCAGAGCATCACGCGGCTGGTGCGATCCAAGCCCAGCTTTTTTTCAGGTGCAGGCACACGCAGTTCGGCATCAGGCTGCCAATCGCCCATATCCCAATCGTGGGAGACGATTCGCGTGCCCGGCTTTAGCGCGAGCAGCTTTGGTCGCAGCGCCATATTCACGTCAGGTAATAAATACATCGTGATGACGGTGGCGCGGGAGAGGTCGCTCTGGAAAAGATCCTGCGTGCGAAATTCAGTGCGATGCATAACGTTAGCGCCCGCCTGTCTGGCATTTGTGCGACTGGTCTCGACCAACTTCGGATCGATTTCTACTCCCAATCCACGCGCACCAAATTTCATCGCAGCCAAAATCACGATGCGGCCATCGCCAGAGCCCAGATCGATCACGTAATCCCGTTTGCCGACGCCAGCGATTGTGAGCATCGCTTCGCTCACCGACTGCGGCGTGGTGACATACGGTACATCCATATCAACCGGTTGGGCAAAGAGGATGGCGGCTGGCCATAACAAGAACAAGCAAGACGCAGCACGCAAGTGGCGCAACAGGAAAGTTGATTTCATTACCGGATTTTAGCGGACACTTTCCTTACATTTTTTCAACGGCACCTACAAACGCACAACGCCCGGTTCGCAATGCTATTGCGAACCGGGCGGTGGATGAATGGCGCGATAGATCGGATGAAAAATGCTCTATCTACGCGAACTCACCATTTGACCCGATTCCGAGATCACCACTTCAACACGCCGGTTGATTGCGCGGTTGGTGTCGGTGTCGTTGGCGGCCACCGGGAAATCTTTGCCATAACCGACAGTGGATATCCGTTCCGGTGCGATACCCAAGCCGATCAATTGGCCCTTGATGGCTTCTGCGCGTCGTTGCGAAAGTTCGGCGTTATAGGATGCGCTACCGACACTATCCGTGTGACCTTCAATGGAAACACGGCGGTCAGGATACTGCCTGAGAAAGTCCGCCAGTTGCGCCATGCGTGCCTGCGCACTTGCCTTTACTTCGGCGCGATTGAATTCGAACAACACATCACCCAGCGTAATCACCATGCCGCGATCAGTCTTTAATGCTTCAAGCGCCGCAAGTTGTCGCCCCAGACTGGCGGCACGTGCTTCAGCCATCGCAGCTTGAGTTTGTGCGCTTGCGGCTTGGGCTTGTGCGGTAGCAGCCTGATCGTTTGCATTGGCGGCTTGTTGCTGCGCAGCGGCATTCTGTGCGCGTTGTATGTCTGCATCAGTACGGGCATCTCGCGCATCAGCACGGGCAATCACAGCCGATGATCGGGCGCGTTGTGCGTCCCGCTCACGGGCATCGGCGCGTACACGTTCGCGCTCAACTTGAGCAGTCTTGATCAAATCCTCTGACGCTTTGGCATTGCCTGCGGCCATGGCCGTGCGTGCACGCTGCGTGGCAATGTAGGCGTTGTGGTTGACATCAACTTCTTCGCCTTTAGCCAGTGCCTGATCGGCGCGTGCCAGCGCATCATTGGCTTTTTTCAATTCCAGCGGCGCGTTGGCCAGCACATTAGGGTCCGACGAGGCGGCGTTCACATTGCTGCGCGCTTCCACCAACGCTGGAGGCGGTGTTGAAACACTCGCGCAGCCAGCGGTGACGAGTGCAATCATTAAAAGACTCAGTAGGGGTTTCTTGTTCATGTTGAATTCCTTTTTATGGTCGAAAATTAACCGCGGGCGATTTCTTCACGCAACTGGCGGATGCCCTCGCGTACTTCCTGCAATGCACGGCTGGAGCGTACAGAGTGCGATTTGGCTTCGGCAAGATTGGCATCGACCTCAGCCTGCTCGGCGAGCCTGCGCGCGTCGTCATAATCCTTGCGCGCAACGGCGGCAGTTGCACGGTCCAGTTTGTTCCGCGCGTCAGCAACTTCGACCGGGGCATCGGCCCCGGCGGGTCCAGCGGCGCGATCTACCGCTGATCTGGCCACTGCCATTTGCTCGCGTGGCATGTCGCCTGTCGACGCACATCCGGTGACGGTGAGTACGGCCAGTGCAGCGACGGCTGCCAGCGCAGCACGTGTGCGCGTATTTTTCAGTTTGTTGGTTTCAAAAGTGTTCATGAATATCTCCTGCAATGAAAGATGAAAGCGGTTGTCCTCGTCGAACCCGACGCAAGCAGCATTCATTGTCTTGTGGAGCAGTCAGTTAACCCATCGGACCTACGCCTGATGTGGTGTCATCCAGGCGCCTACATGGGAGGGGACAGCGGTGGCCCCGCTCTCGGATTGCATTTTTTTGCAGGAATGAGAAACAGCAGATTTCTCACACGATAAAGCTGGGTTCGAAATGACGGGGAATTTTTAGTGTGAACGAGGCCGACACTACGGCTTCAGTGATTTCTAACTCACCCTCACCAGTTTGCGATAGACCTCGCGAATGGAAAGGCTGGTTTGCGCAACCTCCGCGTTTAGTTTTTCTTCATGTGCGAGCTACTTGGCGGTTTTCCTGCGCGGGGCATGGCCTGCCTGTTCTTCCTGTCGCCGCTGCTGTGCTTTTTCCATCTGCTTTTCCAACTGCGCCAGCAGGTCTTCAGGCGAATTCAAGTCAGCAACATTACCCAGATCGACGCCAAACATCGATTCCATCGTGGCTTTCATGCTGCTCACTGCGGCTTGTTCTTCGGTATCGAAGTCGGCGTCGCTGTGTTTGTTATAGATCTCCTTCAATGTTTCGTCTTCAGTATCGACAATCAATTGCTCGGCGACGTCGCAGATAAGATGTTGAACAGTACGGCGGTCCGTTTTTGTGAGGCCGTCCCGGTCCAGTGCTTCGTCAAGCTTAAGCACCATGGCGGTTTTAAGTTCTCTGAACGTCTGCACCAGCGGCGTGTAATCACTCGCCACCTTTAGCTGATAGGTCAGGACGGTCGCCTGCCACAGCGCAAGACTCTGCCGGCTGGCTTCAATTTTTTTGACCAGTGTATTGAAGATTTTTGTCCTTTGGACAGGATCGGCTGGCCTGGTTGAGTCGCGATTCGAATGTGTTTGGCGGGTTTTGTCATGCGGACATTATCGCAAATGTGTTGCGCGTCACACTTCCGTGAACATCCGCTCTTTGCGGAAGCGGCTTTAATACTTTGTCCTACAGCACGGCTTGCGTCGCTACCGCAAGCTATTGGTATACAAGGTGTCACGCAACGCATGACGCCACACACAATCAAACGGATAACAACATGACAGAAACTCAGAAAATTAATCTCCTCCTTCTACCCGGGCTGCTCACCGATGCACGCCTGTTTCAGTTTCAGATGGAGGACCTTTCCGACATGGCGCAATCCACGGTGGCCGATCTGGCGGTCGCAGACACAATCGAAGAATTAGCCGCCGAAGCGCTAGAACATGCGCCACCACGATTTGCGTTGGCAGGCCTTTCAATGGGCGGCTACGTTGCACTCGAAATCATGCGGCAGGCGCCCGAGCGCGTGCAAGGCTTGGCGTTACTCAGCACCAGTGCGCGGCCAGATACGATTGAAGCAATCGAAAACCGCAAAAAATTAATGGCGCAAGCCGAAAGCAATTTCCAGATCGTGCTTGATGATCTTATGCCGAAACTTGTGCATCCATCACGAATGATCTATCACTCGATTATCGACACTGTGTATTCGATGGGCCATCGAATCGGCAAGGAGGCATTCATGCGCCAGCAACGCGCCATTATGGGCCGCATCGATAGCCGTCCGTATTTGGGACAAATCGTCGGTGGGCCAACGATGATTCTGTGCGGACGCCAGGACATCCTCACGCCACTGGAACTGCATGAAGAAATGGCCGTTGCGATTCCTGATTCGCGCCTGGTCGTAATCGAGGAGTGCGCCCATCTTTCGACGATGGGCCAACCGAAACTTGTGTCGGAAGCGATGCGGGGATGGTTGCGGGGGATTGAGTATTAATCAATCCGGCCGCTTTTTAGCGGTGAGCCGCGCGAGTACGATGCGGCTACCCTAGGCACAAAGGAAAATATGATAACGTGCGATAACAGTTGTTGCTAGCGAAACGGTGTTCGATAATCGACTAGTAAGAAAAATCACGCGCCGTGGGACCGTAAGAATGAGTTCATCGACGAATAGTGCTAGTTGGTTCAAACACTACACGGAGAAAATCACCGACAGCATAAAATCGTTGCTAGAGTCCTCCCATCTGTACCAGTCCGTCTCGATAGGCGGCGCGTCGGAAATTGAGGGATTGGCGACGAAGCTCGGTGGCACCAGCGGAATAACGTT
>JANNRY010000245.1:0-1906 GCA_031401935.1 Betaproteobacteria bacterium
GACTGGATGAACGAATCTTTCGAGTTGAGTAAATCGGTGACGTACGCAAAATTACCCAGTTTTGTCTGTCGGGAAGCGTGGACAGCAACACCGGTGGAATTGCCACAATCGTATGTGAACGCAGCCACGGAAGCGATCTCAATCCAGCTCGCCAAGGCCGGCGCAAGAGTGGCAGCCGTGCTGAATAAAGCGCTTGACCCGTCGCCATATATCGAGGGACCTGCACCGGTAGCACCAGTGGTGAAATAATCGTATTCACAAATCGCACGCGTGTTGATGATTCAATCGGCTGCTGCCAATTCTCTCACCATGTCGGCAATCGACAACGAGCCCGTCAACCCCGGTGATTCAATCCCGAATAGGTTTATCACGCCGCGCACGCCGTGCGTTTCGCGACCGGCAATATGGAAATCTGCCGCAGGTTCGTTGGGCGCGTTGATTTTTGGCCGAATGCCAGCGTAGGCAGGTTGCAATTGATGGTCCTTAATGCCTGGCCAATACTTGCTGACTTCAATGTGGAACGCGGCGGCACGCGATGCATCAACTGTGTATGACGGTTCCGTGATCCATTCCACGTCCGGGCCAAATTTTGCCTGCCCGCCGAGATCGAGCGTGAGATGCACACCCATGCCTGCTGCTTCGGGTAGCGGATAAATCAAATGGCTGAAGGGGGATTTTCCAGATATGGAAAAGTAGACGCCACGTGCATAGCGCAATTGCGGAATGTGCGACTCTGGAAAACCGTCGACGGCGTGGACGATGGTTTGCGCGCCCAGCGATGCGCAGTTGACCACGAGTCGCGCTTGCAATGCATCGGCCCCCTGCGTATTGATGACCACACCATCTTCATTCACCCGACCGCCAAACACAGGTGTATTGAACACGACCATGCCGCCAGCATTTTCGATGTCCCCCAGCAATGACAGCATGTAGCTATGGCTGTCGATGATGCCTGAACTCGGGCTAAGTAATGCGGCCTTGCAGGATAATGCGGGTTCCATGTTCCGCGCTTCAGCGCCGTCGATCAGTGTCAGGTCGTCAACACCATTACCGCTGGCATTGATCAGCAGCTTTTCGATTTGCGCAATCTGCGACTCCTCGGTTGCCACCAGCAGTTTTCCACAGCGGCGGAAAGCAATGCCGCGCGCTGAACAGTAGTCGTAAAGCATGCGCTTGCCGCCGACGCAATGGCGCGCCTTCAATGAGCCATTCGGGTAATAGAGCCCTGCGTGAATAACTTCGCTATTGCGCGAGCTGACGCCCGTGCCGAAGCTAGATTCGGATTCGAGCACCAGCACATCGCGACCGGCCAGCGCGAGTGCGCGTGCACACGCAAGGCCGACCACGCCTGCGCCGATTACGACGACATCTACTTTTTCCAATGCGCTACCACTCGCCCAAACCTTCGATCGCGTAGAGTTTTTTCCAGCTCTCGCGAGAGCGCACGAGGCCGGCCAATTTTTTGAGCGCAGGCCATTCAGTCACTGGATGTGGCATGTTGCGCGACCAGCGCATGAGCATCGTCAGCAGCAAATCCGCCCCGGAAAATTCGCGACCGAGCAGGTACGGGCCGTTTGCAGAAAGATGTGCGTCCAGACGGTTCCAGACAGATTCAATTTTCAGCTGCACCGCCTTTCGGCTTTCCGGTGTGTGTTCGCTGAGCCCTAAATCAGCCGGGTAAAACCAGAGACGATATGCGGCAGCGAGCGAATTGCTCAAGTACACGATCCACTGCAGCCATTCCTCATACGCTGGCGTGCCACGAGCCGGGGCCAAATGCGCTTCAGGGTGTCGTTCACTCAATATCATCAGCAGCGCAGCTGATTCCGTCATCGGCTTTCCGTCGATCACGAGCGTCGGCACCACGCCTTGCGGATTGAGCTTGAGATAGGTTTCGCTGCGCTGT
>JANNRY010000246.1:0-9009 GCA_031401935.1 Betaproteobacteria bacterium
ATGTGGGAAAATAAGACCAGTGCCGATATAGAGCTTACCTATAGCGCTAGGGTTGCGAACTAATAACGCGGTGGCGTGTCGCAAGTCATGGAGTCCAGATAGCGGATTCCGACATTTTTAATTGAGGAGAAACCATGAAAAATTTTATGATCGGTGCAATGTTGGCGCTACTGACAACAGTCTTTGCTGTCGGTGACGCGGACGCGCAAAAAAGACGTCTGGGTGGCGGCAAATCCAGCGGCATGCAAAAAGAAAATGTACAGAAAGACGTGCCAAAAGTACCCGCACAAAACGCTGTGGCCCCAGCCGGTGCGGCAGCGCCCGCAGCAGCGGCAGCACCGTCAGGGATGAGTAAATGGATGGGACCGCTCGCTGGTCTGGCAGCAGGTGGCTTGTTGGCATCGCTCTTTATGGGCGGCGGCTTTAGCGGCCTAAAGATGATGGACATGCTCATGTTCGCAGGTCTGGCGTTTGGTGCTTTCATGCTGTTTCGCATGTTTATGCGGAAAAAAGCGATGGAGAATGGCCTCGCTGCGGGTAACGCGCCTACGCAATATGCGGGCGCCGGTGCAGACATCCCCGCCAACTCGCCTGCACCGATGCAGCGTAGCGGTGTGTCTGGTGGCGCGCCGGAAATTGGCAGCAAACTGATGACGGGCGCATCGGCTGCATCAGCCGACGTAGCCATTGCGGCACCGCGCTTCCCGGCTGATTTTGACGTTCCCGGTTTTGAGCGACAAGCGCGGTTTGCGTTTATCCGTCTGCAAGCGGCAAATGACGCCAAGGATGTGAACGACATCCGTGATTTCACCACGCCTGAAATGTATGCCGAGCTTTCGCTGCAAATTCAGGAGCGCGGTGATGTTGCGCAAAAGACCGACATCGTCACGCTAAATGTGAACGTGCTCGAAGTAACTACCGAAAACCAGCGCGCTGTCGCCAGCGTGCGTTACACCGGCGAAATTCGCGAGGAAGCGGGCGGCCCGGCAGAACCTTTCGACGAAATCTGGCACGTATCCAAACGTCTGGATGACGCAAAATCGACTTGGCTGCTGGCAGGAATTCAGCAGTTGGTTTGATGTTGCCGGGCAGCGCATTCCATTTTCCGGTTATGAAGTTTGTCAACCGCGTGCTGTCGGATTACCCGGCGGCACGCGTTCAATTGCAGGCGCATCAGGGTAAATTAATTGCTGTCAACGTTGGTCCGGTCGCCACGCGCATGCGGGTATCGCGCGAAGGCGACATGGAATTGGTCGGCGACACAGGCACTGCAACACCGCCGCCGACGCCCGATGTATCGCTGACTATTGCTTTAGCACTTTTACCGCGACTCGCAAGCAAAGACGCCGCGACGCTATCGCAAATTGTTTTTGCAGGCGACTCCGAATTGGCGGCAACGCTGTCAGATATTGCGCGCAATGTGGAATGGGATATCGAGGCGGACCTCAGCCGCGTCATTGGTGATATTGCAGCGCATCGGATGGTTGACGCTGCGCAGCGCGGGCATGAATGGCGCAAAGACGCAGAACAACGATTCACCGCGAACATCGCGGAATATTTGCTTGAGGAACGTCGTGCATTTATCTCTAAGCACGAACTTGATGACCTCGCGCAGCGCAACGAAATCCTGCGTGACGATATTGCACGGCTGGATGCGCGGTTCGCCAAATTGCAGCAGACGGGGTTGATGCGCACGCGCATAAATTAGCGTAAAACAAGCATCCGCGAGCCTCTTCAAGGCAAAATGCCCTGCGAAGTCCGCCAGTTGGGCATCTTCATAAATTGCCGTGATTCTTTGCTGGACGAGCTATTGCCCATGCCCAACGAAACACCATCCAACAATATCGCCCGACGCTTTATCCGTGGCCTCTTCAGCGTCCCGCTCGCAATCTGGATATTTCTCGAGGAGTGGGTCTGGGACAGGACGTTGGCGGTCATGGCGTGGATCGGCAAACTGCCGCCGGTGCACTGGGCCGAGACACAAATCGCGAAGCTGCCGCCATATGCGGCTCTGGTCGCGTTCATCATCCCCGCAGCGATCCTGCTGCCCTTTAAACTTGCCGCATTCTGGCTAATCGCGCATGGCCATGCCATCTATGGCGCATGGGTTTTCGTGATCGCAAAAATCATCGGTACGGCATTTCTTGCACGGATATTTTCACTTACTAAACCGGCACTGCTCACCATCGGCTGGTTCAACTGGGTCTACCGCGCGATCACCGGTTGGCGTGATCGTCTTTATGCTTACGTGCGCGCCTTGCCCGCGTATCAGCGCATCCGCGAATACGCGCAAGCACTCAAAGCCACCCTCAAACTGGCATGGCAAAAAATGCGGAGCCGTACACGCTAGTGCAACAGGCTAAAATTGTGCCTACATGCGCGCTTTCCGTTTCTTAAAAATCATTTCCGTTGTTTATCGTTATGGGCTCGACGAGTTTCTCGCCGGTCACGAGCGCTCGCGCACGCTTGGCAGAATATTTCGTGCCGTATTTTTTTGGAGGCATTTCTCCACGTCGCGTGCGGTCAGGCTTCGCGAAGCACTGGAAGAGTTGGGGCCGATTTTCGTTAAGTTCGGACAGTTGTTGTCCACCCGGCCTGATCTGGTACCAGCTGATATCGCTAACGAATTGGCGGCGTTGCAGGATAACGTCCCGTCGTTTGCGTCTAGCGATGTCATCGACACACTCAACCGCGTTTATGGTGATGACGCGGGTCGCACGTATCTCGATACATTTTCGTCGTTCGATCTTACGCCGATTGCCAGCGCCTCGATTGCCCAAGTGCATTTCGCGACCATCGGGTCGGGCAAAGAGTCCGGGCGCGACGTTGCAGTGAAAATACTGCGGCCAAATATTCGCGTCACCATTGAAAAAGACATCGGACTTTTATACGTGGTGGCCGATCTGGTTGAACGCGCCTATGACGACGGCAAGCGTTTGCGACCGCGTGAAGTCGTCACTGAATTTGAAAAAGCCATCCATGATGAGCTGGACCTGATTCGTGAAGCCGCCAATGCCTCGACGTTGCGGCGCAATTTCATCGACGGCACCTTGCTCTACGTGCCCGAGGTGTACTTCGATTATTGCCACAAAGATGTGATGGTGATGGAGCGAATCGACGCCATTCCGGTCAACGATATTGCGCAGCTAACAGCCGCCAATATCGACCTTGCACGCCTGGCCAGTGATGGCGTAAAGATATTTTTTACGCAAGTGTTTCGCGATGGCTTCTTCCATGCCGATATGCACCCGGGCAACATTTTTGTCGGTCGCAACGGCATCTACGCGGGCGTCGATTTCGGCATCATGGGCACGCTGGCCGACAAAGACAAAACGTATCTTGCCCGCAACTTTGCGGCTTTTTTCCAGCGCGATTACAAAGCCGTCGCGGTTGCCCATATCGAGGCTGGTTGGGTGCCCAAGGAAACGCGCGTCGACGAATTTGAAAGCGCGATCCGTTCGGTGTGTGAGCCGATTTTCGATAAACCGCTGAAGGACATTTACTTCGGCAACGTGTTGCTGCGCCTGTTTGAAGTCTCGCGGCGATTCCGGATGGAGATCCAACCGCAGCTTGTGTTGCTGCAAAAAACCTTGTTGCAGGTGGAGGGATTGGGCAGGCAGCTTTATCCGGAGCTTGATTTACGTCCTGTGGCGCAGCCGATTCTGGAAAAATGGATGGCTGAGCAACTCGGCTGGCGCGGCTTGGTCAGACAGCTGAAGAAAGAAGGGCCGCTCTGGACGGCGACCCTGCCGCAACTCCCGCGGCTGATCCATCGCGCACTTGAAAACGATCCTTCGGCGCGACTCGAAGCGATTGAGCAGGCGATTAACCGGGTAAACCGGACGCAACGCTGGCAGTCGACGGTGTTGCTGGTGCTGGTGATTCTGGCGACGATGGTGGCAACCATGTACGTTATTTTGTTGTTTGGATTTGTCGTTTACTAGCGTCGCAACAGGTGATTTTTCTACCGCCTGTTTGATAAAATCATCGCTTCGCTTGGGAAAGATCGCCATATGAACGCGCTGCTGGGTTTTGTTGTGCTCTATCTGCTGGGCACCTTGGCCATTGGCCTCTACGCCGGAACACGCGTAAAAACATCTACTGACTTTGCGTTGGCGGGTAAAAGTTTGCCATTGGCCATGATCATTACCACCACGTTTGCCACCTGGTTTGGCGCGGAGACGGTGCTGGGGATCAGCGCCAAATTCGTGCAGGGCGGCCTAAATAGTGTCGTCGAGGACCCATTCGGCGCGTCGATGTGTCTGGTATTCGTCGGTATTTTCTTTGCGGCGCGCTTATATCGCATGAACCTCATGACCATCGGCGATTTCTATCGAAAACGCTTCGGGAAGACGGTCGAAATTTTCTGTTCCATCACGATCATCCTAAGCTATCTCGGCTGGGTTGCCGCACAAGTGACGGCATTGGGATTGGTGTTCAACGTGGTGAGCAATGGCGTGATCAGCGTCGAAACCGGCATGGTCATTGGCACGCTCTCGGTACTCGCCTACGTGATTTTCGGCGGCATGCTGGCTATTGCGTGGACCGACTTTGTTCAGATGATCGTGCTCGTCATCGGCCTCACGATTATCGCGTTTATGGCGGGCAATCTGGCCGGCGGCCCCGACAAAGTGCTGGCGCTGGCACACACCAATGACTGGTTCAAGTTTTTCCCTGCCCCCAATTTTCGCGACGTGGTTTTTTTCTTTGCCGCTGCCATCACCATGATGCTCGGGTCGATTCCGCAGCAAGACGTGTTCCAGCGCGTGATGTCGGCCAAGGATGCCAAGACGGCCTCGACGGGTGCTGTGATCGGCGGTCTTTCGTATCTCGCGTTTGCGTTTGTGCCGATGTTTATCGTCGCCTGTGCTGTGCTGGCCATGCCGGAGCGGACCAAGGAACTGCTTGCCAATGATCCGCAGCGCGTTCTTCCGACATTTATCCTTACGCAAATGCCGTTTATTGCGCAGGTATTTTTCTTCGGCGCGTTGCTGTCGGCAATTAAATCCTGTGCCTCGGCCACGTTGCTGGCACCATCGACAAGCTTTGTTGAAAATATCTACAAAAATATGCGCGGCGGGCTGACGGACAAGCAGGAGTTACTCGCTTTTCGCGTCACGCTGTTCATTTTTACCGGCTGCGTACTTGGTTATGCGATCGCCATGAAGGGCACGCCGATCTACGAAATGGTGTCGAGCGCGTATCAGGTGACGCTGGTGGGCGCGTTCGTTCCGCTGGTGTGCGGCCTTTACTGGAAACGCGCGACCCGCAATGGTGCCATCGCCTCGATTGTGATGGGCATCGTGACGTGGATACTGTTTTTGGCCACGCCGCTGAGCGAACAGTTCCCGGCCCAGCTCGCCGGTGTGTTGATGGCCGGCCTTGGCATGGTGGCGGGCTCGTTACTGAGCAAGCCGCACGAGCATCAGGCGCATCCTGTAGCCCTGGATCACAGCGGCGCGGGCCACCGCTCGGCGCAGTCCTGACACCCGCATCTAAAGGTGTAGACCGCCATTTGGCAGGCCTTCTGGCGCAAAAATACCCTGAATACCCCGCCAATGCTAGGGTTTCATAAAAATATCCCTTGACGGCTTCAGAGCCGTCGCTGCGCGTTTTTCGGGTGAAACCCGATGCGGCATCATCGAATTGCCACATTGCTGTCACTTCGGCTTCACATGCGCACGTCATGATGCGCTTGTGTGTGAAAGCTCACAGCTTTTGAAAAACATTCGCGCTATCCTATCGTTGAATCCCATGTTTTTGCATTCTGTCGGATTGGGCTCGATGGCGTGAAATCTCTACAGTAAATTGTCGATATGCCGCAGTAATAAGTTAAACCTAAATTTTTTAACCCGAGCGAGAATTGAAATGTTGAAGTGGGCGAAGCAAAAGGTCCGTGTGTTGATCCTGCATCAGGCGGGTGATGACGATGCGATCGCATCGGCAAACTCCGATGCGCCGCAATCGATGATGATTGCCGCCGCCGCACAACGCGCGACCAATCGCCTCGTGGCAATTTCTTCTGCGGGATTCGATGCACTGGCCATTCACAACAATTCGCGTAACGTTCTAACCGCGCCTGTGGCCGTGGCTGTCCCGGCAACGATGACCCCGCGCCGTCCCGGCGTGCATGCGCGCTGGAAAGAACAAAACCGCGTGCCATTTCAGAATCTGAATTAGCCAAACAACGGTCGACGTTAAATATCGCGGCTCACCACCTGGTTGCGTCCACCGTTTTTCGCGGCATAGAGCCGCCTGTCGGCCACTGCAATTAGCGCATCACCAATATGCGGCTCACTGAGTTCAATCGTCGTGGCCACCCCGATACTGATCGTGACCGCCAGCCCGGCCTCGATACCGGCCCAGTGATAAGCCGAAACACTGTGATTGAGTCGCTCAGCCACATCGATGCCCATCGCCAGATCGGTTTGCGGCAATGCCAGTATGAATTCTTCGCCGCCATAGCGCGCCGGAAAATCTGCGTAACGACAATTTTGTCGCATCAAGTCGGCAAGCGTGTGCAAGGTGCGGTCACCGATGGCGTGGCCGAACCGATCATTGACGTGCTTAAAGTGGTCGACATCGATCATCAATAATGTCAGCGGCTGGACTTGGGTTGCGCGCGGGAGCGCGCCTTGCAGCCATTGTTCGAGCGCGCGCCGATTCGGCAAATTAGTGAGGCTGTCTTCTTTGGCAAGTTTTTCCCACTGATCCGAAAAACGTTTTAACGAAAGAGTAATTTCGCGCCGCTCCGCCGTGCTGCGCGCATCTTGATCCGTGAGTGCGGCTTCGAGGGCGCGCACTTTTTTCAACGCACCCAACGCACCGGCCACATCACCAAGCCCTTCTTGCGCTTGTGAGATACCGGCGTACGCATCGCGCTGCTCGCGTTTGGAACCATCCGCCAAATGCACCAGGGCATTGTGGTACACCGTAAGTGCATCCTCAAAACGATTCAACCGACAATAGACCGCACCCATTTCATTGAACGTGATGGCAATGTTGGCGCGCATCTTGTACGCCTGATATTGCATGAGTACTACACCAAGCGTCGCCAGTGCGCCGTCGTAATCCTCAACAATGCGCTGAGCAATCGCATAGTTGCCACGCGCCACCGCACTGATGCGCAGTACGCCCGCCGCCTCGGCTTCATTGGCAAGATTGTCCCATTGCCCGAGATACGGACGATAGCCCGCGACGCGTGCGGGACCTTCCGGGCACTCGGCCTCAATCTGGCGGTTGTACGCATTGAGCAGTGAATTGCGCGCACCGAACAAATCGGCGGTATTACCCAGCGCCCTCAGTGCATTGACGCTGCGTTCAAGATAATCCACGCCTGGACCGTGTCGCCCGATGATGGATGAGGAAACGCCCAATCGCCGCCACACGAGGGCTTCGAGTTCGCGTGCGCCAATACGGGTGGCGAGTGTTTCAGCTTCGACAAAATATTTGATCGCGCCCGCGTGGTCCTCGATCATTTGCAACGCAAGCCCGGTGTGCAAAATTGCCTCGGCTTCACTCAGCGTATCCCCAAACTGCTGCGCCTGACTGCGCGCCTCTGCCGCGACGCGGCCCAATGCGAGCACATCGCCATTGGCCGCATGCAAGTCCGCCAGCGCATTCAACACTCGCGCCCGCTCACGGGCGTCGACGGTGGCCAACAGTTTTTCTGCGTCCCGTTGCGCGATCACGCTATCGCCAGCGCTGATCGCGACACGAATGCGGGCCACCTCCTCTTTTACGGACGTGGTCGCTGGTTTGCCGACTGACGTAGCGGCGGATAAGTTTTCAGGGTTTTGCAGGTTCATGGCTAATCGATAATTTACAACATCAATGGGCCACCACGCTTGCCGCGCAGCCGATCTGCCATCCCTGCAATCGCCTGATCCATCCGCACCAGCGTACCAGTGAACTTGATGCTGGTTTCTTCCTGCAAGCGGCGCGCATCCGCACGCAGCATCGCCATCTCCAGCGCCACCGGCTCGCCATTAACCGCGAACGCTATTGCGTTACCGCCTTCGACGGGTGCCAGCGCCAGTACACGACCATCAAAAGCGACGGATAAATTTTCGATTTGCCTTTTATAGCCGTGGGTGCGCCCGAACAGATTCAACACCAACAGGCCGCGCTTACTTAAGCGCTTACGGCAATCGCGATAAAAAATTTCTGTGCCCAGCGCACCAAAGCGCGCGTTTTGATCGTAACCATCGACCATGATGCAATCGTATTTATCGCGCCTGTCTTCATGCATCCACGCCACACCATCGGCGATTTGAATATCGATGCGCGCATCAAAGGCCGGTAACTTGAACGATTGCTGCGCCATAAAGACGACCGCCGGGTTGATTTCGACAATCGTCTGTTTGGCTAGCGGCCGATGCCGGTACCAGAATTTCGTGAGAGAAGCCGCGCCGAGCCCCTCCTGCAAAATGCGCTGTGGCCAGTCGGCATCGGGCCGCAACAGCAGGCATGCCGCCATCTCGCGCGTGTATTCAAGCTCCAGCGAGTAGGGCCGCGCGATGCGCATCGCGCCCTGCGCCCATTCCGAGCCGAAATGCAGAAAGCGTACGCCGGCTTCTTCGGAGGTTTCCAGGGTGTGGGTGGGTATTTTCAACGCGCTGCCGGTTTGGTTTCTGGATTGAGGCATGCCATGTTACGCAGCTTCGTTGATGTTTCGCGTAGTTTTTTGTCACTTCATCACTTTCGGCTTGGCCCTGTTGGCCGCGGCCACGATTGCCAAGTCCTGACGCAGGAGCAAAGACTAATCGATCAACCCACCCTCATCGTAAAACGGATACGGCCCATCAAACTCACCGACGTACGCTGTGTGCGAAACCAGCCCGCAATCGGGGTGCCATTTGTGTAGCTGGTATGCCGGCGGTTCCATCACAAAATGCGCCGGCGCTTCTTCGGTCAAATCGAGCGCGACCTGATGCGCGGGGCTGGGCGCGGTGGACACCAATGTGCCGGCCCACCGCACCTGGATTGGCCGATGCAAATGGCCGCAAA
>JANNRY010000247.1:0-32206 GCA_031401935.1 Betaproteobacteria bacterium
TATTGCGACGATCAAAAACGCTCCACGTTTCGACACGGCGAAACAGTCGCATCACCGCAAACGCAGCCAGGGCCACCCACCACCATGCAGAAAGGCCAAAGAGACCAAAGAAAAAATCGGAGAGCCAGGCACCAGTGGCGCCGCCCTTGTTGAGAATGGGACCAGCATTGCCACTGAAAAAATAACCGGGGTCGCTGGCATTGTGCGTCGCGAATATCAGCACCAGATAAAAGGCCAGCGCCAAAAATACAATCCAGCCAGCTTCGCGCATGAGACGCGACAGACGCGTTGATTGCGGCGTTTCCGCACGCGGAGGCGGTGCGGTGGGGTCAAAAATATCGTTTCTTGCACTCATTGAGCGCGATTATAGCCGCTGCGAGCGGCACACCTGCCGGTGGATCAAAACGAAGGGGGCAGCTTTTGATCGTGGATGGTGATGGTTTTGGACTCAACGGAAATATAGCCACGGTCCGAAAGGTCTTTGAGGATACGATTCACCATTTCGCGCGATGCGCCGACCATGTTGGCAATATCCTGCTGCGAGAGTTTTTCACCGACCACGAGCTTGCCGTTGTTGACAATTGCCAACTCCAGCAAGGTGTTGGCGACTCGTCCGTAGACATCCATCAGCGCCAGTGTGGATATTTTGCGATCCGCATCGCGCAACCGCTTGGCCAGCGCCTGCATGACAATGGCCGCAATACGCGGCGCTTTCTCGATGCATATTTCAAAGGCCTGATGCGAGAGAATACGAAACGTTGATGATTCGAGAGTTGAAACCGAAGCCGAGCGGGGTTGCTTGTCGATCAAGGCCATTTCACCGAAAAAATCGCCGGGACCGAGAATTTTCAGGATGATCTCGCGACCGTCTTCGTCGCCGATAAACACCTTCACGCGGCCACTTTCGATCAAGTAAAGCGAATCGCCCTCCTGCCCTTCGGTGAACATAACGGTGCCTTTTGGCACCGGTTTCTCGACGGCAAGGTTGCCCAGCAAGGCCAGATCGGAATCACTCAAATCCTTGAACAACGGTATTGATCGCAACATGCTGCCTCCGGTCAACAGTTTTGTCTGCCATTCAAGGGCTGGAGTCGCCCTTGATGATTTATTTTAATGCCCTAGTTTCTCACGTTTGCGGGCGCAGGATTCATGCCGTGGGTCAAGCACGTTTTTTGCTGGCAGTTTGCTGGTCACCGGATTGCGTTTAACGACAAACTCCTCATATACGAGGGTGATCCAATTGCTCAGTTAAAATACCTCATCGATTACGCATTCAGACAGAAAGCCAAGCATGTCCACGCCTAATGTGCATCACCGCCTGATTATTTTAGGCTCCGGCCCCGCAGGTTATACGGCAGCCATCTACGCGGCGCGCGCCAATTTGAAGCCGGTGCTGATCACCGGCATCGCCCAGGGCGGCCAGCTAATGACCACCACCGAGGTAGAAAATTGGCCCGCCGACATCGAAGGCCTGCAAGGCCCCGACCTGATGGAGCGCTTCCTTAAGCACGCTGAGCGTTTCGATACGTCGATCATTTTTGACCACATCAACAAAGTCGACTTTAAGCAACGACCGTTGGTGTTGACTGGCGATTCCGGCACCTACACCTGTGACGCGTTAATTATCGCCACCGGTGCCTCGGCCCAATATCTGGGATTGCCGTCGGAAGAGGCTTTCATGGGCAAGGGCGTGTCCGGCTGCGCGACGTGCGATGGTTTTTTCTACAAAGGTCAGGACGTCTGCGTGGTGGGCGGCGGCAACACGGCTGTGGAAGAAGCGCTTTATCTTTCCAATATCGCCAAACACGTGACCGTGGTGCACCGACGCGACAAATTTCGCTCGGAAAAAATCCTGCAAGACCGGCTGTTCGCCAAAGAGAAAGAAGGCAAAGTCACCATTCTCTGGAATCACACGCTCGACGAAGTGCTCGGCGACAAAACCGGCGTGACTGGCGTTCGCCTCATATCGACCGCAGATGGCGCAACGCGTGATCTCGTCGTCAACGGCTGCTTTATCGCCATCGGCCATAAACCCAACACCGATATTTTTGCGGGCCAGTTGGACATGGTCAATGGCTACATCGTGACGCAAACCGGCCTCAAGGGAAACGCCACCGCGACTTCCGTGCCGGGCGTATTTGCGGCAGGCGACGTGCAGGACCATGTTTATCGGCAAGCAGTGACAAGTGCTGGTACTGGTTGTATGGCGGCGTTGGATGCAGACAAGTATCTCGAAGCACTTTCGTAAATCATTGCTCGCATCTTTTGGCAAACTCTAGCACTGGCGTGCCTTTCAGCGGCATAATGGCCTGAGATGCCCGCCAATGCTGGTGTTTGGCATCTTTACCAATTATTGAACTAGCGATGGGTGACCCGCCCAATAACGACAAAGACTTGTTCCGCGCCGAGATGGCCGACGACGGCGTCGTGCCGCTGGTGGCGACTGCACGTGCGGCGCTGGCAAAACCGCGCCCAAAACCGATCCCGTTCAAGCGCATCGAAGACGATCTCGCGATCTCTGCAGAGATGATGAAAGATACCTCCGGCTGGGACGCCGATATTGAAAATGGCGATCTCATTACTTTCCTGCGCAAAGGCCTGCCGACCGACGTGTTGCGCAAATTGAAGCGTGGACAATGGATTGTGCAGGCGTCGCTCGATTTGCACGGGCTCAGCACCGTCAATGCCCGTAGTGAGCTGGCGCGCTTTCTTGGCCATGCGCGCCACAGTGGCATACGCTGCGTACAAATCGTCCATGGCAAGGGAACACGCTCCCCAAACAACATCGCGCTCATTCGCAACAAGGTCAGGCATTCCCTTTCGCAACGCGACGAAGTGCTCGCCTTTTGCGATGCCGCGCCTGCTGACGGCGGTTCGGGTGCCGTGGTTGTGCTGCTGAAGGCAAGCTAGGGATTCACGGCCTGCAGCCCAATAAGCCCAATACCGCAATCGCGGCACGCCCAAGGACATTTCTACACGAATGCTTTGGGGTAAACTTGGTTTCGTTGTGCATCAGATGGGCGCTGGATGGGATTCCAGTGACCAGATTCGAGCAACGCGGCGGGTGAACCGGTTATAGCGTGAACAATCAATGTTCCGCACCAAAATAGAGAAGCGGACCCAACGATGGATAAAATCGCAGCCCTCTGGACAAAATATTTTTCGTCCATCAATGCACTCATCCGCGCGGGCCTCGGCGTTGGTATCGTGCTGTTGTTCGTGTTGTACTACACCGCGCTCGATAGCAGGGGCATATTGTCGTTTTTCCAGCGACTGGAACTTCAGGCGTACGATGCGCGGCTGCTGTCGACGATGCCCGAAAAAATGGACCCACGCGTCGTCATTTTTGACATCGATGAAAAAAGTATCGCCGCAGAAGGCCGCTGGCCTTGGGGCCGCGACAAATTATCGATGCTGGTCAAGCAGGCGTTCGATAACTACAAGGTAAAAGTAATCGGCTTCGACGTTTTTTTCGCGGAAGCCGACACCAGTTCCGGGCTGGCCAATCTGGAAATCCTGGCGCAAACATCATTCAAGTCGAATGCTGAGTTTCAGGAAAAACTAACTGAATTGCGTCCGTCTCTGGACTTCGACGCGCAATTTGCCAACACCATCAAAAAACATCCTGTGGTACTTTCGTTTGCTGGCAACAACGAGCGTGCGGAACTTAGAAAGCTTGAGCTCGGCGTACTCCCGCCGCCGGCTTTTCTGGAATCAACGTTCAACGGGCGTCCGCCAGCATCGGCTGAAATTGACGGCTACAGCGGCAATTTGAAAACGCTGCAAGATGCCGCCTCGGCGACCGGCCACATTTTGCCGCAGATCGATTTTGACGGCGTGATTCGCCGCCTGCCCCTGTTCGTCAAGTTCAAGGGCGGCTACTACGAATCATTGTCGCTCGCGGTCTACCGCGCATATCTCGATAACGAGCCGATTAAGGTCGTGATGCGCGAGGACGAAGGCGACAATCGCAAAAGAATAAAACACGTTGAATTGCGCAACACCACGATTCCACTCGACGACGACGGCTCCTCGCTGATTCCGTACCGCGGCAAGAGCCCGATGTACCGCTACATCTCGGCGACCGACGTGATCCGTGGCAATTTGACCAAAGGCGAGCTCGATGGAAAAATCGTGCTCGTCGGCACCTCGGCGGCGGGCCTGTACGACTTGCGGAGCTCGCCCGTCGGCGAGGTTTATCCGGGCGTGGAGACCCACGCCAACATGTTGTCTGGTTATCTGGACAACAATCTTAAGCGTAAGCCGTACTACGAAACCGCGATCAAGGCGCTCACAATTCTGTTGATCGGGCTGCCATTGGCCATCGCGCTGGTGAAAATGAATCCGTTCGTGGCAACCGCCACAGTACTGGTCACGATGGTGTTTGTGACCGCATTCAATTTGTATTGGTGGTCGCAAGGATATGTGTTGCCGCTGGCGATGCCGCTATTGCTCATCGGTACGCTTTACCTGCTGAACATGGCGTACGGATTTTTTATTGAGGCGCGATCCCGCCGGCAAATTACCGGCATCTTTGGCACCTATGTACCGAAAGAACTGGTGGATGAAATGGCCAAAGATCCCGGCACTTACACCACCAAAGGCGAAAGCCGTGACATGACGGTTTTGTTTTCTGACGTGCGCAATTTCACGACCATCTCCGAAGGTCTGGCACCAACCGAATTAACGGCGATGATGAATGCGTACCTCACGCACATGACCGAAACGATTCAACAGGATCGCGGCACGATAGATAAATACATCGGCGACGCGATCATGGCCTTCTGGGGTGCGCCACTGCGCGATGAAAAGCACGCGGAGCATGCGTTGCACTCGGCGCTGATCATGCAAAAGCAGGTGAAAGAAATCGGCCCTGAATTCGTCAAGCGCGGCTGGCCAAAGCTGGAAATCGGCGTTGGCCTCAATTGCGGCATGATGAATGTCGGCGACATGGGCTCGACCTTCCGCCGTGCGTATACGGTGCTGGGTGACGCGGTGAATCTGGCGGCGCGTCTTGAAGGTCTCACCAAGGAATACGGTGTGGGCATCCTTGTTTCAGAAAATATTGTGAACGCCGTGCCGAACGTGATCTACCGCGAACTGGATCGGGTGCGCGTCAAAGGCAAACTGGAACCGATTTCCATTTATGAGCCCATCGCTGAAAAAGGCGAAGTAGCCAACCAAATGCTGGATGAGATTGATCGCTTTCATCGGGCGCTGGATCGCTTTCGTGAGCAGCGCTGGGATGATGCAGAAGGCGCGCTGACCAAACTGCTGGAAGCGGACCCGAAGCGCAAGGTCTACCGTTTGTATATGGACCGCATCGCAGCGCTGCGTGCAAAACCGCCGGGGGCAAACTGGGATGGGGTGTTCACGTTTACGACCAAGTAGTGCCGGCCCCAGCCGGATGCCACATAACCGGATGCATCAATAAATGATTGCCTACCCCCACGAAACGCCGCCCGCAGCGGGCGAATCCATTCTTGTCGCACCCGGCATTTACTGGATTCGCATGCCGCTGCCATTCGCGCTAAACCACATTAATCTGTGGCTACTGGAGGACATCGATGAAAATGGCGAAAGCTGCTGGACGATTGTCGATACCGGTTATGGCTTAGAGGCCACACACGAACTCTGGGATCGCCATTTCGCCGGGGTCATGGGCGGCCGACCAGTCAGGCGCATCATCGTCACCCACTATCATCCTGATCACGTCGGCTGCGCGTCGTGGCTGCATGAAAAAACCGGCGCACCGGTGTGGATGACCACATCAGAATATTTGTCTGCCCACGCGGCCGCTGAAGATGTGGCGGGATTTGATCGCGATAATTCTGCACGCCTTTTTGTCGCACACGGTCTGGCAAAAGCGCGGCCCGATTTTGCTGAAGCGCAGAAAGCCCGCTCAGGTGCTTACAAACGCGGCGTGCCAACGGTGCCTAAACAGTATTACCGCATCATGGAGCACGACGAAATCGTGATCGGCACACGAACCTGGCGAGTGATCACTGCGTTCGGCCACGCGCCAGAACACGCGACACTATTTTCCGCCGATGACAACATTCTCATTTCGGGCGATCAGGTGTTGCCGCGCATCACGACCAACGTGGGCGTGTGGGGTAATCAGCCCGAAGCCAATCCGCTCAAGCAGTTTCTCGATAGCATGGACAAGTTCGAGCCTCTGCCTGCGGACACACTGGTGCTGCCATCGCACGACCGAGTTTTCTCCGGGCTGCACGAGCGCCTTGCCCAACTGCGTCATCATCATGAACTGCGACTAGGCGAACTTGAAATGGCGATAGAGACGCCGAAAAACGCCGCCGAAATATTGCCGGTTTTATTTCGCCGTCCACTAGATGAGCATCAGTTGGTATTTGCCATCGGTGAAGCCATCGCGCATCTGCACTTTTTGTGGCGTGCTGGTCGTGCGCAGCGCACGTTGGATGCGGAGGGGATTTATGCGTTTCAACGGACTGCGAAAGTAATGGCAGTGCAGGCGGCTGGGCATGGACAGAAGCAAGAATTGATATTGCGGTGAAACCAGTGACGTGGACACCTTTTATTGACATTGAATCCGCGTTTGTTACCGGCAAAGTCCGCCAGTGCTGGAGGTTGGCTACATCGGCACACTGCGGTTGTTACTAAAAGCCACATTGTTCAATATTGGGGAAGGGGGCACACTCCGTTGCCGCTTCCTCATACCAAACCGGAGAGAAACCATGAAACGCACACGCATCCTCCTCCTTGCATTAAGTGTTGCCTCGGTCGCGCTGCCCGGCTTGGTGACCGCGCAGGCCTACCCCAACAAACCCGTGCGCCTGGTGGTGCCCTTCGCCCCCGGCGGCACGACCGACCTCCT
The DNA here is from genome assembly GCA_031401935.1 of Betaproteobacteria bacterium. Taxonomy (GTDB): domain Bacteria; phylum Pseudomonadota; class Gammaproteobacteria; order Burkholderiales; family Usitatibacteraceae; genus UKL13-2. Next base: position 6,857 of record JANNRY010000247.1, read on the forward strand.
GGCCCGAATCATTACCGAGAAGATGGGCGCGGCGCTGGGTCAAGCCGTGATCGTCGAGAACAAGGCGGGTGCCGGTGGCGCGATTGGTGCGGCGGACGTCGCCAAGGCACCACCTGACGGCTATGTGCTGCTCATGTCTTCGGTCTCCACGATGGCCGCCAACCCGGCGATCAACCCGGCGACGCCTTACGACCCGATCAAAGACTTCGTCCACATCACTAACGTCGCCGCCACGCCTAACGTCATCGCGGTCAATCCCACGTTTCCGGCCAAAGACTACAAGACCTTCGTCGACGCGCTGCAAAAAAACCCCGGCAAGTACAGCTATGGCACCGGTGGAAATGGTTCCCTTGGCCACATGCTGGCCGAGTTGTACAAAAATGCGGCCAAAGTCGATATCACCCACATTCCCTATCGCGGTTCCGGCCCCGCATTGAACGACGTCGTCGCGGGACAGGTGCTCATCATCGCGGATAACCTCCCCTCGACGCTGCCGTTCATCAAAGACAAGCGCTTGATTCCCATCGTCGTGGCCGCCCCGAATCGTCTCGCCAATCTGCCAGACGTGCCGACATTCGCCGAACTGGGGCTGGAGCCTGTCAACCGCATGTCTTTTCTGGGCGTATCCGCACCCAAAGACACGCCCAAAGAAGTGGTCGACAAAGTGAATGCGGCGGTAAGGGCCGCCCTGGCGGACGCGAATGTGAAAGGGCGCATCGAAGCCACTGGAGCCATCGTGGTGGGCAATTCCGCTACGGAATACCAGAAGCAAGTGAGGGATGAGCTGGCCATCTACAAACGCGTGGTCCTTGAGCAGAAGCTGAAGTTGGAGTAACTCGCCGCAGGTTTGTTAGCGCAATTAAGGGCCAGCATCAATGATTTTCTGAGAACACGGCGCATAGCCAAACACTAGGTATTGGACCAACGACTGTCCTTGCAACGAGTTACGTAGATCGCCATTTGGCGGGCCTTTCAGACTGAAAACATCTTGAAAGCCGCACCAGTGCTAGAGTTTGTTATATTTACTCCGCAGGTATTTCAGCCGCTGGCAGCGTAACAGCAAACGTTGTACCGCTCCCAACCCCGACCTTGCTCGATACCTTGATCGAGCCGTGATGGCGCTCAACGACTGTTTTGACGAACACCAGACCCAGACCGATGCCATCTTCTTCTGGTTGTGCATCGTGTTTCAAGCGCGTGAAGCGCGAAAACAATTTGGACATATCGCTTTCCGCAATGCCGTAGCCTTGATCAGTCACGTTGATGATCCAATTGGCTGCATCGCGATGCAGGTTAAGCGACACCTGCGTATCAGTAGGACTGTATTTGATGGCGTTTGAGAGCAGATTGATCAGCGTGCGAGTGAGCAAATCACGGTCGCCCGTTACCCATGCGTCATGCTCGTCCCCGCCAACGGTGACTGAGATTCGCTTGGTTGATGCCAGCGACCACGCTTCCTCTGCGGCGTCGCGCATCAATTCGTGTAACTCAACGGGCACGAAATCCTGTGGCCGCGCACGTTCGGCATTGGCCAGCCGTAAAAAATCATCCGCAAGATTCAGCGTACGGCGCGAATACTTGCCAATGCGCTCCACCAGCCGCTCAACCGGCATGAGGTCAGGCTCTTCACGTTGCATTTCCAGCAGGGTGAGAATCGATGCCTGCGGTGAGCGCATATCGTGAGAAAGAAAGCGCAGCGCCTCGTCGCGACGACGTTCTGATTCGCGCAACGGCGATACATCGACCAACGTAACGATTGAGCCGGTGCGCACGCCACGTGCCGAAAATGATGGCGCGATGTGGACCAACAGTTCGTGATCCTGCGGCCCGTTCGCTTCCAGCGATATTGATTTTGTCTCCTCGACTGCTTTCGTCCAGAGCTCCCGCCAGGTGCAGTTTTCACCGTGCCGCAACAGTGCGAGCAAATCGAACAAATCACCGCCATCAAAAGATGACGAGGCTTGTGATGCAGACGCGTTAGGGTTCAGCGCCACAAACGTGCGTGCCGCGCTCGAATTGACGAACAGCACGCGACCGGTTGAATCCGTGACCACCACCCCTTCCGGCACGCTCTCAAGACTATCGGCCACAAAGCGATTCAAATCGCGCATGCGTTGCGTCGCCGTTTGCAGGGTGGCGATACGGTTTTCGATCACGCCCGGTACAAATGTACTTTTGCTGATTTGCGGCGCAATACGCCGGGCGGCCTCCTGCGGCACGACGATGGGTTCGTGCTCGAGGCGTAACAGTTCTTCATCAAAAAAACGTTGTGTCGCTTCAAGCTTGCGCCAACTCCAGAGCGGAAAGCTAAGCAGCATCACAAACACCGGCACCACGGGCGATATCCAAAAATAGGCGTATCGAAAAATAAGCGCTGCACTGATCAATGCGAACCCGACGCCAGCTGCCGTCAGCAACAGTGATCGACGCGGACTCAACCACAAATAAGCCAACATCACCGCCACCAACAGGGCGATCGTGATCGCGCTGGTTTGCGTCACGCTGGCGCGACGGATATCGATGCCTTCCCGCAGCCCTTGCAAAATATTGGCGTGAATCTCGACCCCCGGCATCGCACTCGCCTGCCCGGAAACTGGGGTCGGGAATTCATCGCGCAAACCCGACGCGGTCGTACCGACCAATACCAGCTTGTCGCGAAATGCATCGGGCGAATATTTACCCAGCAGCACATCCAGATACGAATAACTTTTGAAGTGTCCCGGTGGCCCGGCGAACGGCACAAGGTACATATTGTCACGCGCCCAATACTGCCCAATCTTGCCTTGTCGAGGGTGCGGGTTTAGCACGCCCGGCAGGTCACGCCCCACCGGCCAACGCTCTGGTTCGGCCACTGAAAGCATCGCCACGGCCAGTTGCGGATAAAGTGCACCTCCGCCACCGGCACGCAGAAAAGTGCTGCGCAAAATACCGTCGGGGTCTATTTCGGTGTCAATCTGTGCGAGTGCTGCTGCAGCATTTGCGAACAGCGGTATCGGCAGCATTTCACCGATCATCTCACCGGCATCCACCTGCTTGATTACCGGCAAAATGACGCGCCCATTTTTACGAATCGCCTCACCGAGGACGCGGTCCGCGTTCGGATCGCGTGCGTCTGGCTCAGTCAAAACAAGATCAAACCCGATCACCTTTGCCTGCTCTGCGGCCAATTTGTCGATCAGTGTTGCGTGCACCGCGCGCGACCACGGAAAACGCCCTATCTGACGAAGGCTTTCTTCGTCGATACCAACAATCACAATATCGTTTTGTGGAGCGCGCTGGATCAGTTCAATCGCTTCGTCGTACAGCGTTTGATCAAGACGAAAAAACCACCCCCACCGTAGCGCGCAAACACTGCCAACGGCCAGCAGCAGGGTGATCAGCACCCATTCGCGAATCACTGGCTGACGCAACAAAGCGGCGACGCCCAAGAGAATGACTCTTACTTGGTGGCAGGTGGCTGGAAGGTTTCAGAAAGCCACCAGCCGCCGCGCAAGGGGTACACCTCCAGCAAACGCGGCTCACTCCAGCCACAAGCAGCTTGGTCACTGCCGAGGACGGCACGAACCCGCACATAGTAGGAACTGACTGGAATCCCGCTCAACTCAAACTTGTTGCCCACAATCACACGATCAGACGTAATGTTACTAAACCTGACGTCACGTGCAATCTGCACTTGATGCGAAGGTGCAATGGAGCCATCAATTTCGAGGGACGTATTGCCATCACCACGCCTGGTTTTAAGCGCAGGCACTTCAGCCGCACCAAGGAATGAGCGGGTCTGGCTCCAGGGACCAATATCGCCGTTCGCATTTACGCTTGCGACGCGCCAGAAATAAGGCACCGATTTCAGAATGAGTGCGTGTGAAAATGTCAGCCCGGATACTTTTTTCTCGTCGATCGTTGGTGCGACGAACGATGATTCACTCGCCACTTGAACACGATATGCGACTGCATCAGTTGAAGCCTGCCAAACAAGGGCAATTTTTTCAGTGGAAACCCGTGCGTTGTCGGAGGGCAACGAGAGTATCGGTGGCAGCGGACGCGCTTTGACGCTGAATGCGTGCGAGGCATCTTGCCCTTCGAGTCCGTTCACATCGACAGCGCGCACGCGCAAAAAGAGCGCGCCGTCGGGCAAGTTGCTGAACGCTACATCGGACGTTTTGGATGTCGCTGCGGCAAGCGGATTCGTGAACGCTTTATCGGCGGCAACCTGGGCACGATAAGACACCGCTTCAGGTACCGCGACGAAAGCGAACCGAACGTCAGGCTGTTGAAATAGAGCGGGTAATTTTGTAACGTCTGGTGCCGCTAGCAAGATGATCGGTGCGGATGGTGGCTTCCCAGCTTCAACGAACGTACCAAACCCGGCCCTAAGCGCCAGCGCAGACGCGGCTGACGCGGTTGCCGCCTTACCCGATGATGCAGTCACCACAACCAAGCCTTCTACGACCTCACCTTGCGCGCGCTTGCCCGAGTCGTCGGCACCGACACGAAACATCGTGCCACGCACACCCATATTGGACGTCGGCGTACGGATTTCGTACCGGGCACCATTACTGCTCTGTTTAGCGACCATGGTTTCAAGGCGTCCACCGTCAAGGCGCAGAACAGTATCCGTCACGCCACCGCTATTGACGAGTTGGCGTGCAGTCTCGATCCGCAGATTGGATTTGGGCTGCACGGTCAACGTCGAGCCGTCCGCCAGCTTGATCGTGACGAAACTTCCGTCTTCGGTCGTGAGCTTGTCACCCTCCATTACCCGGTCGCCGCGCACAACCGGGCGTGTGCCGGAAGCCACTGCACCCTGTATGGCGATGACTTCAATTGTAGCTACGTCAGACCGCATCGCTGAAACCGGTATTTTGATCAGCTTACCGAGCGGTATCTGGCGTGGATTGGGGACCACGTTGAATTTCTGAAAAACCTGCCAATCGTTAGTGTTGATGAGATAGCGCTTTGCCAGTTTGGTGAGCGAATCGCCGTTTTTTGCTGTGTGCGTAAAAAAGCGCGGCTCTTCTGCCTTTGCAGAAAGTGCAGTAAGCAAAATACAAGCGGCAATCGCGATTCGTTGGACATTTTTCAAGCGAAGTTACCCCAAGGTGCAGTGATAAAAATTCACATCTGCTCGTGCCAGAACGCAGCATCTGGCAGACACGAATTGCTTAGTGAGTCGCAGACGACTCGTTTGACGCGCCAACTTTTTCCAGCCGATAGCCGAAGTTGTAAACCGGCGTCAGTCGCACGCCACGCGCGGGGCCGATTTCCAGTTTTTTGCGCACACGGCTCATGTGTGTATCGACCGTACGTGACTGCACATCGGCTGAGCGCCCCCAGACGCTTTCAGAAAGGTGGCCGCGTGAAATGAGCCGCCCGAGATTTCGAAAAAGAAAAACCGTGAGATCGTATTCTTTGTCGGTCATTTCAATGGCCGCGCCGTCGAGGGTCACCACGCGATTCACAAGATCGATTCCGTAAGGCCCGATTGACATTGGCTCGGTTTCAGATTGCTTGGGCCGGGCGCGTCTCAACAGGGACTCTACCCGCGCCAGTAATTCAAGCCGACGTACTGGTTTGACCATGTAGTCGTCCGCACCGGCTTCAAGCGCTGCAACGATATCTGCCTCCGAATCGCGGCTGGTTGCAAACAAGACCGGCGCGGTTGATTGCTGTTTTTCGCGCAGCCAGCGAACCACTTCCTCACCCGAAAGATCGGGCACATGCCAATCGAGCATAAACAAGTCGAAGCTTTCCCGACTTGCCTCACGAACAATAGCTTTTCCAGAGGTGAAATTGTGGACGGTATGACCGGCCGCTTCCAGCCAATGTTGCATCATTGTTCCCACGACGACGTCATCTTCGAGCAATGCGATTCGCATGACTTCACCAACTCTTTCTGCTTATGTGAATTTCCAGCGGGGCAGCGTGCGCCTTTGCTAAAGCCTAGCCATCTGCCGACTCTGCCGCAACCCGCTCCAAACGGTAGCCTGCGTTATAAATCGGCTGCAAGCGAAAACCATGTTTCGGCGACAGGTCCAGTTTCTTCCTGACGCGAGAGATATGCGTGTCAATGGTTCTCGATAACTCTGAAACCGGTCGGCCCCATACTGAATTCGAAATGAGTTCGCGCGAAAGCAGTTTTCCGCAATTTTTGAATAGAAAAAGCGCCAACTCGAATTCCTTGGCCGTGAGATCAAGAAGTTTTGTATCGCGAAATATCTGTCTGCCACTCGGCAAAAATCGATACGCACCAAACACTTCTTCCTGCGTGCCAACGGGTCCCCTGTTCAAGCGGCGTGTCACCGCGTTGATGCGGGACAGTAATTCCTGATGGCGTACCGGCTTGACCAGATAGTCATCGGCACCTGCATCAAGCGCACGGACAACATCAATTTCCGCGTCGCGGATGGTGGCAAACAATATCGGCGCGACAATCTTCGGCTGCGCCTTCAACAGTTTTAATACTTCGAGACCGGTGATATCGGGCAACATCCAGTCCAGCAAAAAGACATCAAATTCCTGTAGCGACGCATGATCAAGAAGCTTCGCACTTGAGGAAAACAGCGTCACTCGATGATCGGCGTCCTCCAGCCATTTTTTTGTTATCGCCCCGACATCAGGATCATCTTCCAGAATCGCAATCAACATAAAGCTTCCCTTTGGCTTTCAACATTTTACGCCGTTCATGCTATGCAAACACTTTTACCCCAAACAGAACTCCTGCGCATATGTTACAAACACGACACACTAGCGCAACGCCTTCATGCCCTCCTCCAGACCTTTGGCGGTCATCGGGAACATCCGGTCTTCCATTAGTTCACGCACCATTTTGATCGACTGCGTCCACGGCCAATGCGCCTCCGGGCTAGGATTGATCCAGATCGCGCGCCGATACAGATCGGTGAGGCGCTTGAGCCAAACCATACCTGTCTCGTCGTTCCAATGTTCGACGCTGCCGCCCGGTTGCAGGATTTCATACGGACTCATGGTGGCGTCACCAACGATGATCAATTTGTAGTCATTCCCGTACTTGTGCAAAACATCGAAAGTCGAAAATTTCTCACTGTGCCGCAGGCGGTTATTGCGCCAGACTGATTCATAAATGAAATTGTGAAAGTAGAAATATTCGAGATGCTTGAATTCGGTCTTGCATGCCGAAAATAATTCCTCGCAGCGGTGAACGTAATCGTCCATCGAGCCGCCGATATCGAGGAACAACAGCACTTTGACCTTGTTGTGCCGTTCGGGCACCAGCTTCAAATCCAGAAAGCCGGCATTGTGGGCGGTGGAGCGGATGGTGCCATCCATATCCAGCTCTTCCTCGGCACCTTCACGCGCGAATTTGCGCAGCCGCCGCAGGGCCAACTGGATATTGCGAATCCCAAGCTCAACGTTGTCGTCGTAATCACGAAATTCGCGCTTGTCCCAAACCTTCACTGCGCTACGATTGCGCGAGCCTTCCTGGCCGATACGCACACCTTCTGGGTTATAGCCGTACGCGCCGAACGGCGATGTGCCCGCTGTGCCGATCCATTTGGAGCCGCCCTGATGACGACCCTTCTGTTCTTCGAGACGTTGTTTAAGCGTCTCCATCAATTTGTCCCAGCCACCCAGTGCTTCGACCTGTGCCTTCTCTTCTTCGGTCAACAATCGTGCTGCGAGTTTCTTTAACCACTCCTCGGGGATGTCGGCTGGCAATACCGCGTCGAGCGCTTCGACACCTTTGAAGTAAGCGGCGAAGGCGCGATCAAAGCGATCAAAGTTCGCTTCGTCTTTGACGAGGCAAATGCGCGACAAATGATAGAAATCGTCCACACTGCCGTGAATGACGCCCTTCTCCATCGCCTCGCACAGCATCAGGTATTCCTTCACCGACACCGGCAGGCCGTTCTGTTTCAGGGAGAGGAAGAAATCGATCAACATTTATGTAGAACGCCTATTGACGACCCTTGCGGCGCATTTATGCCCTGCAAGTCTCCCCAGTGCTTGTGTTTACGATTCAACGACTTCGCTTCGACAGAAAAACCAGCTTCTCAAATAAATGTACGTCCTGCTCATTTTTCAGTAGCGCGCCGTACATCGGCGGAATCAGCTTGTTTGCGTCGCCCGACTTCAGCGCCTCTGGCGGAATATCTTCGGCAACCAGCAATTTGATCCAGTCCAACAATTCCGAAGTTGATGGTTTCTTCTTCAGCCCCGGCATTTCACGAATATCGAAAAACACTTCCATCGCTTCCTTGAGCAGCGCTTTTTTCAAACCGGGAAAATGCACATCGACAATTTGCTGCATCGTGTTTTTATCCGGGAAACGGATGTAGTGGAAAAAACACCGGCGCAAGAACGCATCAGGTAATTCTTTTTCATTGTTGCTGGTGATAAAAATGATCGGGCGATGTTTGGCCACCACTGTCTCGCGGGTTTCATAACAATAAAACTCCATGCGATCCAGTTCGCGCAGCAGATCATTTGGAAATTCAATATCGGCCTTATCGATCTCGTCGATCAGCAGCACCACCTGCTCATCGGCCTCAAAGGCGCGCCACATGGTGCCTTTGGCGATGTAATTTTTGATGTCCTTGACCTTCTCTTCACCAAGCTGCGAATCGCGCAAACGCGATACGGCGTCGTATTCATACAAACCCTGCTGCGCCTTGGTGGTGGATTTGATGTGCCATTGCAGCAGCGGCTTGCCAAGTGCGGCGGCGACCTCTTCAGCGAGCATGGTTTTGCCGGTGCCGGGCTCGCCCTTGATGAGCAGCGGACGCTGCAAGGTCACTGCGGCATTGACGGCAAGCTTCAAATCATCCGTCGCGATATAGTTTTGGCTACCTGTAAACTTCATGTATGAGTATCACGTTAATAAAGACACCCACATTATACGTTTGGAGAACGCCATGAAGCTTCGCGCCACGCTGCTTTCGCTTGCTTGTTTGCCCACGGCTTTTATATTTTCTGCGGCATCGGCCCAAACCAGCGTCACCATTTACTCCAGCGCGCAGCCCGGCACGTTATCGCCTGCGACTTTTCGAAACGGCGGCGAAGGTTTTGCGATTCCCGGCTACGGTGTGGTCAGGCAGTCACAGGATGTCAACCTGACCAAGGGCCGAACCATCATTCGCGTCTCCGACGTACCGGCATTGATCGATCCGACAACGGTTCTATTTGAGTCCCTCACGGACCCCGCTGGCACACGCGTGGTCGAGCAAAGTTTTGAATTTGATCTCACCAGCACCACCAAGCTACTACAAAAATATCTGGATCGCGAAGTTACTGTCGAGCAGGTACGCGGGCAATCGATGGAGTCCATCACCGGCACGCTGATCGGCACCCAAGGCGGCCTGATATTGCGCATGCCTGACGGCGGTATTCGCACCGTCAGCAATTATTCTGGGATCCGCATCGCCACACTGCCCGGGGGCCTTATCAGCAAGCCGACATTGGTATGGGATGTCGCCGCTGAACGCGCTGGCGCTCATAAATCGCGTTTCAGCTATCAAACCGGCGGCATTACCTGGTGGACCGATTACAACCTCACACTAAGCGAAGGCGCTGGTGCCAACGCCTGCAAACTGGAAGTAGGCGCGTGGGTGACGATTGTGAACCAGACCGGTGCCACGTTCGCCGACGCGAAATTGAAGCTCGTAGCCGGCGATGTGCAGCGCGCGCAACCGCAACCGCAGCAACGTAGTCGCATGAACGATGGCATGGTGGCGATGGCATCGAAGGTGGCTGGCTTCGAAGAGAAATCGTTTTTCGAATATCACCTTTACACACTCGGACGCCCCACTACACTCGCCAACAATTCAACGAAACAAATCGAGCTTTTCCCCGCAGCACGCGGCGTAAACTGCGCGAAAAACCTCGTCTACTATGGCCAGGCGGGCCAATATTTGGGCAACTATGGCTCGCCGATGACAGATCGCAATTTTGGTAATCAATCGAACAAGAAAGTCGATGTCTACCTGCAATTTGCCAACCGTGAGGAAAACAAACTCGGTGTACCGCTGCCCGCAGGGAAAATTCGCGTTGTCAAACTTGATAGCGCCGATCAGTCGCTTGAATTTATCGGCGAAGATCTGATAGATCACACACCACGAAATGAAACCATCCAGATCAAGCTTGGCAGCGCGTTTGACGTAGTTGGCGAGCGGCGGCAAGTCGATTACCGATCTGATGTCAACGCCAAGTGGATCGAAGAAGACATCGAGATCAAAGTGCGCAACCAGAAAGACGAAGCCGTGACGGTCATCGTCAAGGAAAATCTCTACCGTTGGACGAATTGGTCAATCGTCAAGAAGACGCAGGCGTCTGAAAAAATGGATGCCAGAACCGTTCATTTTCCGCTCACGATCGCCAAGGGTGGCGAGGGAGTCGTGAGGTTTACGGCGAGATATACCTGGTAGCGACTGAATGATGCTGGTTTCAGCGGTTTCAATGCTGAATATGGCGGAAGCGGTGAGATTCGAACTCACGGAAGAGTCTCCCCTTCGCTGGTTTTCAAGACCAGTGCCTTAAACCGCTCGGCCACGCTTCCAATATGACCAATATTTTACCATTCGCGCCGCATTTTTCTTCTTTATAAACAACGCATCTTGAAACTTTATGCAGTAGCCTATACTCTTATCACCATCTTCATCGTTTCGGGAGGAAACACCATGGCAATCAACGCCCCAATCACCACCTCGCCCGGGTCATTAGCGCCTGCGCAAAACCGGGTTTTACGTAATACCTATGCATTGCTGGCGCTTTCGCTGGTGCCGACCGTCATTGGTGCCTGGCTTGGTGTGCAGCTTAAATTTTCGTTCCTAGCAGGTAGCCCGTTTATCGGCTTTATCTTGTTTTTGGGTATCGCTTTCGGCTTCTTTTATGCGATCGAGAAAACCAAAAATAGCGTCTGGGGCGTTGCGATCCTGCTCGGGTTCACGTTTTTCATGGGCCTCATGCTCTCGCGCATGATCAGCAGTGTGCTGAACCTGAACAACGGCGGCACGCTGGTTGCCACTGCTGCGGGCGGAACAGCAATGATCTTTTTTGCGATGGCCACGCTCGCGAGCACCATCAAGCGCGATCTTTCCGGCATGGGCAAGTTCCTGATGATGGGCGTATTGCTTCTCATCGTTGCTGCACTAGCAAATATCTTTCTGCAGTTGCCCGCGTTGATGCTGACCATTGTCGTGTTGGCCATCGGCATTTTTTCAGCATTGCTGTTGTATGACGTGAACCGCATCATCACCGGCGGCGAAACCAATTACATCAGCGCCACGCTGGCAATTTATCTGGACGTCTACAATATTTTCAGCAACCTGTTGGCATTGCTTGGGATTACCAACAGCGACTGAGTTTGCTGCATGCAAATAAAAAAGCGACCTTCGGGTCGCTTTTTTATTTAAAAACATGAAACTCTAGCACTGGCCAGGCTTTCAGGCATAAAGTGCTTGGAAACGCCCGTCAATACTAGAGTTTTTCATTTTAATGAGTCTCATTCCCGCTCAAACACAGCAATCGATTCCACATGCGCGGTGTGCGGAAACATGTTCACCACGCCTGCCGCTTTCAATGTGAATCCCTGCGCATGAACCAACACATCAGCATCGCGCGCCAGCGTGCTTGGGCTGCATGCAACGTAGACAATGCGCTTTAACTCTGGCCTCAGATCGGGGCCGAGTAACTTGCACACTTCCAGCGCACCATCGCGCGGCGGATCGACGAGCATCTTCGTCACGGCTGGGACTTTTCTCATTGCCGTCTCTTGATCAGTATACAAATCCGCCGCGAAAAAATGCGCGGCGTGCGCCAAACCGTTCCGCGTCGCGTTGTCGATGGCGCGTTGCACAAGCGAATCGCTACCCTCGACACCGATGACATGCGCGCCCAGTTTGGCAATTGGCAGACTGAAATTACCCAACCCGCAAAATAGATCGGCGATGCGCTCACCGGGCTGCGGCGCCAACAAATCCATCGCTCGCTTGACCATCAATCGATTCACCGCATGGTTCACCTGCGTAAATTCGGTTGGTCGAAAATTAAGCTCAAGGTCAAACTCTGGCAATCGGTACGTCAAATCGGGTGCATCGAGCGGATACCACGGCACTGCCGTATCCGGCCCTTTCACCTGCGCCCACCACTGAATTTCGTGGGTATCGGCGAATGTTTTCAGCGTCGCTTCGTCAGCCGGTGTCAGCGGCTCAAGCAGCCGCAAAACCAGCGCCGTCACATCTTCACCGACTGCAACTTCAATCTGCGGAATACGGTCTCGCTTGTCGAGCGTGCTCAGCATTTCGCGCAGCGGATCGATCATTCGCCCGACGCCGCCAGCCAGGACTTCACACGAATGCATGTCCGCCACATAGCTAGATTTTTTCTCACGGAAACCGACCAGCACGCCGCCTTTCTTGGCCACGTAATTCACCGATAGTCGCGCGCGATGCCGGTATTCCCACTGCGCGGCATAAATCGGCGGCAGGATTCGCTCGGGCGTGACCTTGCCGATACGCGCTAGGTTATCTTCGAGGACGCGTTGTTTGGCCGCCACCTGCAAGCGTGGATCGATGTGCTGCATGGCGCAGCCGCCGCAAATTTCGTAAAAGCGACAGCCAGGCGCCACACGGTCAGGCGAAGCGCGCAATATTTTCAACAGCTTTGCAGTTTCAAAATTCTTTTTCTTGCGTGATGGCTGGTACTGCACCAGCTCACGAGGCAATGCGCCTTCGATAAACACGGCTTTGCCATCGACATGCGCAACGCCGCGCCCTTCGTAATCGAGCGATTCGACGAGAGCGGTTGGCAATTCCAACACTGGAGAATTCATTTATCAGGTGACAATAAGATGTGTGCGCGATAAACCGGCGGAAGGTGGATAGCACCGGAAGAGCGCGAATTATACGTTGTGCCCCTGTAAACCCTGGCAAGAAAAAGGGCACCGCGAGGTGCCCTCTACTTGTGATGACCAACCTGCGACGTTACGGCTTCTCGCAATGGGACCTGAAAGGATCGAATGTTTGCCGCTGAATGTCTTTGACGACTGGCACGCCATTGACATCGTAAGTCATCTTTCCCGTATTGCCGTCGGCGAATTCAAGCTGCATATTCCCGACCTGCGTGAGATTGGACTGGTTGATGGGCGTAAATGGGATGGCATCAAATCTTGGTCCCGTGGTGCGGTAAATGGCACCGCTAAAGTTTTGCGTGCCTGCCGCCTTGTCCCCGCGAGATAAAATCAACCACATGCCTTTTCCGGTAGCGTCGTAGGTAAACAACGTGGCGAAAATGATGTCACTCTGGTGCGTCAAATTGATGCCCCATCCTGATTCATTCGGGTTCCACCACAGATCCTGATAGTTATTGTTAAACGTTCGGTTCGTTCCGGAGAAATTGCAGCTTGGCTGCGTGCCAAAGGTTTGTTTGCTGATGCTCTTGCTCACATTGCGTCCAAAGACGGTGTAGACGAGCGTGCCGTTGTTTGGCCCGGAAAATGTCAGCCGCATACTGCCGACTTCGGTGAGGTTTGCGCTGGTAAGGGGTGTGAAAGGAACCGCGTTAAATGCCGGCCCGGTGGTGCGATAAAGCAAGCCTTGATAGCTGCCATCGGGTTGACGATCACCGCGACTCAAAATCAGCCACATGCCTTGTCCCGCATCGTCGTAGGTGAATAGCGTCCCGAAGATGATGTTGCCCTGATGGTTTAGATTCATGCCCCAGCCACTCTCTGATTCGCCGGCCCACCACAGCGACGTGTAGTTGGTTGTTGCTGTGCTGAAACTCGCGGTCACGTTGTAGCCAGCCGGGGTCAGATCGGTCGGCACCCAGGGCGCGACGTTCAGGTAATAAGTACCTGGTGCGACTTGCCATGTGATCCCAAAATCGTTTGATCCCACGTCGGCGTCATCATTGGTGGCCGTCTGCGTACTGGTTGCGAGCGTGTCGCCATTGGCAGCTAGCAGGCCGCCAATTAAATCGTAGCCGCCCCCCGATTTCACGTAGATCGTGCCAGCCTGCGCCACATTGACGCGGAAGGTGTCGATGTCACCTACGGTGCCAAGCGTTGCCGTTCTGGGGACACCAAATGTCAGCACTGGCGCCGATGCGGTTGGCTGATTGGGAGCATCATCGGCGGGACTGGCCCCACCATTGAGTATTGACGCAACTTGCGGATAAAAATAATCGAAACGTCCATAGTTGGCGTTCTCGGTGGTGTTGGTGCAGGACAATCCGGACGAACCGTTGCGCAAGGTCGAACTGGAAAGCACGCCACGCAATTGCAAAGTGCCGTTGCTCAATGTAAATAGTCCGGACCCTGAGGAGCCTTGCTCGATAATGCCGCGGCTGAACAGGATGCCGTACATCTGTTGCTCATAGCCTTGCAACCGAATCAAACCGGTCGTATTTCCCGGCACGGACACGGTACCAATGGCGGCTTTCATCAAATCGCCCTTGGGATGGCTGATCGAGACGATTGCGGAATTCGCTGCCAGTGGGTTTGCATTCCAGCCCGCAAAAATGGCACCTGCCGGTGGTGGTTGATTCATGGTGAGCAAGGTCGAATCAACGAACTGATTGGTAAATACCAGTTGCGTACCGCCACTAATGCTGACGGAATCACCGGGCACAGAACCGCTACAGCTAGCCGCTTCGTAGAACCAGCGGGTTTCAATGCTTGTCGCTTCGGCTTGCGTCGAAATGCAATGGTTGGCTGTCAACAGGAAATTTTGCTGCGAAGGTGAATTGATCAGCGTGCCAGTGCACAGGAACATTTCACCAGCGCTCGCGAACGACATGAGCGCGACGGACTTCCTGCGTTCCGAGATGGCGGCGCCATTGACAGAGTCGTCAGCAATCGTACATGTGACGTTGACCGTGCATGCACCCGCCGCACCGAGCCCTGTTGCCGTTGGCTGTGCAGGTTCAGCGACCCCTTTCAGTGCCCAAGGTGACTCCTCAAAATGTCCCACGTCCTCAATCTTGATTTTGAGCGCGTCAATGTTTTGCGTCGTAAACAACTCAATAATCTGCGTTGCGCCTGCGGTAAAAGGTGTCCAGATTTCGCCATTTACCGCAACGCGCAGAGGCACCACCGCAGCGTCATCGCCCAATTGGCTAACCACGCGCAATTCGCCTTGCGTGAGTCCCGGCGGCAGCATGATTTTGGTGCGGATACCTGCCGCGCCCGCTGAAGTCACGCGAAAATGCGTGGCATAGCCGCCCTCATTGACCTGTTGCCATTTGGCGACACTGGCCTCTGCACCGCTCGGAAAAACCGACCCGACCCGACGCGGTGCCGAGCCCCGCACCGGGGGCGCTTTAGTCCCAAGCATTGCCGACAGCCCGCCTACTTTGGGTTGCGCAAACTTGCTGTTCTCTGCCGCCATTGCCAACTGCTTCGCACTTGGTGCGAGATCGATACTGGTGATGGGTGCGGTGCTGGAACGCAGCGTCACCCTTTCGTCTGGCACGCCACTCAATTTCACACGACCAGGCATTTCTGCGGCACGAGCAGCCGCAGCCGTTGCACCCACCGAAAATAATCCGATGGTGCCAACCGCCAAAAAGTTTAAAAAAATTGTTGGGATACGCATTGTTATTACCTCGTTCTCATCCAGGACTCCCTACTTTTAGAACACTTTCACCAAGCGTTGTAAGCCCAGCCACTGTTGCGCCCAAAATCCGCGACCATAATCTGCCCCGTCAAGCTGATCGCGTACGCCTGTTGACGGGTAAATATTTTCAAAATTTGCAGTGCGGAAAATCACATCCCACACCGGGAACAACACAGCAAAATTACAGCCTCGCGTCCGACCTTCATGCCCCACACCGATACCATGGTGGATGCGATGAAACCTTGGACTTACCAGCAGATACTCACCAATACGTCCAAATGAAATTCTCAGATTCGCATGCGACAGACTCTCGATCACGCGTGTGGCAACAATAATGGTAACAAACTGCACGGGTGCCACACCAATCAATAATGCCACCAGCGCAAACACACCGTCCATCACAAAATCATCCAGCAAATGATTACGATCATCGGACCAAAAGCTCATCTGCCGTTGCGAGTGATGCAAGCTATGCAACGCCCACCATAAATTAATTTGATGCTGTGCTCGGTGTAGCCAATAAGCGACAAAATCGAGGATGACAAGGTAGAAGAAAAACGACAGCCACGGCGAATCATTGAGAAACGGGAGCGCATCCTCCAATTTCCATGGAATGATGTCATGCATGCGCATTTCGCCATCGAGCGCATCCACGATCGGCACCAGCAACAAAAACATCGCCAGCGGCACAAATCCCAAACGATGCAGCATGGTGTAAATCACATCTACCCGCTTGGCACCTTCATCAGCTTGCTCCTCTGCCGGATACAGCTTTTCTGCTAAACCAAAGACCACCGCAAGCAAGGTAATTTCAATGGCACCGATCAGGAAAAATTCGGTGCCGTCGAATGCCTGTTCGGCATACCCGCCCATCCCCAACGCATGCACGACCGGCAGCACACCGGTTTCGAACACGTGCCCGTGCAATGCCGCAAATTGTGTCGTAAAAAAATTGATTAATGCGTCAAACATCTATTTCTTCCACTGCGGATGTTCTGTGATGCGGGCAAAACACAAGCCTTTGGCCTTTAATCCATTGATGAGTTCATCAAAACGCAGATAAAGTGCATCTTTTCTTGACCATATTCCCAGATGCCAAAGCAGGATGTCGCCGTCTTTTATGTTGCGAATCTGCGTTTTTATCAGTTGATCAGATGGAAATTTTTCGCTCGGCAATTCATCGCCCGAAAAACCCGCTGCACTCCACGGCACGTGTTTGAATCCGCACGACTCGGCAAATCGCGTGACGTTCGGCGTGAGCTTGCCACCCGGCGCGCGCCACACGCCATCGAAACCCTGCCCGGTCATGGCTTTGAACGCGCTCTCAGGCCGCTTGAGTTCGGCGCACACGCCTGCTTCGTCGAGTATCTCGCCTGATTTTTCGCCCGCGGCAATGTAGCTGACTTTATCGGCACCGACATCACGCTTAAAAACCCAGTGTCGCCATGTGTGCGATCCGAAGGCGTGTCCCTCGTCGGCGCGTGCTTTCCAAAATGCGGTCCATGACGGGTCTAGCGATGTGTCGCCGCGTTTGGTTTTTTCGTTAGCCAGGAAAAACGTGGCTTTGATGTCGTGCTTTTTCAATACCGCCGCCATCGCTTCTGCGGGCAGCATATTGCCGGTATCGAGCGTGAGGTAAACGGTGCCTCGGCAACTCGCCGCCATCACCGAGCCCGCTGACAAGAGAATCAAAACGCCTGAAACCCAGTGCCTCATCGGTCGAGTCGCTTATTTGCGCGCAGCGTGATTGAAAAAATAAATGCCATGCGGAGACTTGCCCACTGGAATCTGCTTGATGATTTGCTTGGTTGCCATATCGATGACGGTCACTTTCTTGATCCAGCGAGAAGTCACCCACAATTGTTTGCCGTCCTTGGTCAGCTCCATACAATCCGGCCCACCGGGGACGTTAATCGTATCGATCACCGCAAGCGTGGATTGGTCGATGATATTGACGGTGTTCGATACCCGATTGCTGACCAACAGTCGCTTGCCATCTCCCATCGCAAGAAAATTATGTGCTCCCTTGCCGGTGATGATTTTCTTGATCGTTTTTTGCGTGCGCCAGTCGATGACCTGCACGTAATCTTCACCGGTCATGCCAATGAGCGCGTGCTTATCGTCCGGCGTTAACCAGACACCAGCGGGCATTTTTCCGACCGGGATTTTCCACTTCATGCTGTGCGCCTTGAGATCAAACGCTGCGAGCTCATTCGAATCCTGCAGCGTCACGAAGGCGAGTGAGCTATCAGCATTGAACGCCACGTGGCTGGGAGCTTTGGGCGCTGGCAGGCGTTTGATCAAACTGAAGTCGGTGCCATTATAAATATCGACACGATCAAGCCGCAAACTGACCGAGACGAACCACTTTTTATCCGGGCTGAAACCAATTTGGTAAGGGTCGGAAATCTTATCCAACCGACGTTTGACTTCGCCAGTCAGGGGATTGAGGAACACCAGATCATTCGAGGTCGCGTTGGCGACAATCAAAAACTGATCGTCAGGGGTCGCCATCAGGTGGTGCGGCTCCTTGCCAACCGTGATGCGCTTGGTCTCGACCATGGTTGCCTTGTCGATCAGGCTGACCGTGCCTTCGCCTGAATTGAGTACCACCACCACCTCGGCGCGGGCGACAGCCACACACACACACAACATGCTGGCGACGCACAGAAAAAATCCGGATTTCAGACTGCTAACGTTCACAAAATGCCCTTCGAATCATAAGATTTCAAGTCGATTTCGAGACGAAAAAGAGAGTGCGCATGCTAACATGGCACGCTGTAAATAACGCCTTCGCACACGCCGCCGCCGACCTGATTTCACTCCAGATGACGATTAAATTCTGCACCCAATGCGGCGCCGGGAAAATTGAAAGGCGCATCCCGCCCGGCGATGATCGTGAACGCGAAATTTGCGCCGATTGCGGACACATTCACTATGTCAATCCGAAGATCGTGGTCGGTAGCATCCCCGTTTGGGGCAAGCAAATCCTGCTTTGCAAACGCGCCATCGAGCCGCGCTACGGTAAATGGACCTTGCCGGCAGGCTTTATGGAGGAAGGCGAAACGCTGGCCGAAGGTGCCGCGCGCGAAACGCTCGAAGAAGCCGGTGCCCGCATCACAGTGGAGCAACTTTACGCCAGCTACTCCCTGCCCGGCATCAGCCAGGTTTATGTTTTATTTCTCGCCAAGCTTGACGACCTCAACTATTCGGCTGGCATCGAAAGCCTGGAAGTGGCACTTTTCCATGAGCACGAAATTCCCTGGGATGAGCTTGCCTTCGCGGCTATTCGAGAAGGGTTGAAGCGTTATTTTGCTGATCGCATGCAGGGCAAATTTGTGCCGCACTTCGCCGACCTGCGGCATTCTGCGAAAAAGTAAAACACTAGCACTGGCGAGCCTTTTAGGCAGTTTTAGGCCGGGGACACCCGTCAAATGGCGTTCTACGTTTTTTTACGGTATTTCTACACCCTTATTTGCGCCGCCATTCCGTCACGCCGCCGGGCTTGTCCTCAAGCACAATGCCTGCGTCATCAAGCCGCTTCCGAATAGCATCAGCCCGCGCGAAATCTTTGCCTTCTTTTGCGGCATTGCGCGCGTCCACAAGCTGGTCCACATCAAGGTCGGCGCCATTGGCCGCACCCTGCACGAACGCGATTGGTGAATCCTGAAAAAATCCCAGCGTCGCCCCCAACGCTAACAATAAACCTGCCGTCTCAGCAGACTTGTTGCGATTAAGTTCGCGACGCAATTCATGGAGCACGGCAAACGCGGCGGGCGTATCGAAATCATCTTCCATGACGCTGCGAAATTTCTGCGCGTACTCATTCGACCAGTCCAATTTTATGGGTGCAGGCGGCGTTTCCTTCAGCGCGATATAAAAACCCAGTAGCGACTGCCGCGCATCTTCAAGCATGTCCCATGAATAATTAATTTCGCTGCGGTAGTGGCCCCGTAGCAGGAAATACCTGACAGTCTCACCGCCCTGCACCGCGTCGAGCTTGTTGAGCACTTCACGCAAGGTGAAAAAATTGCCCAGCGACTTGGACATTTTTTCACGATCGATATTGAGAAACGCCGCATGCATCCAGTATTTGGCAAACTGCTTGCCCGAATTCTTGTCAAACGAGCCCTCAGTCTGCGCAATCTCATTTTCATGATGCGGAAACTGCAAATCCAGTCCGCCGCCATGAATGTCAATTTCATCACCCAGCGTGGCCCTGCACATTGCCGAGCATTCAATATGCCAGCCAGGTCGCCCGCCACCAAAGATGGATGGCCACTGCGGTTCGTTCACCTTTGCCGATTTCCATAGCGCAAAATCGAGTGGATCGCGTTTGGCCGAATCCGTCGCCACGCGTTCACCGGCGCGAAGGTCATCGAGATTTTTGCCGGATAATTTTCCGTAGCCTTCAAATTCCCGCACTGCGTAATACACGTCTCCATTGGCGGCGCGATACGCCATACCCTTCTCTTCGAGCTGCTTGATGATCTCCAGCATGTGCTCAATGTGGTGCGTGGCGCGCGGGCTGTGCGTGGGCCGCATCAATTTCAGACGGTCCGTATCTTCGAAATACGCCGCCGTCATACGCGTGGTGAGCGCTTCCATGGTTTCGTTGTTGGTGTTCGCACGCTCGATGATCTTGTCATCGATATCGGTGATGTTGCGCACGAAATTCACTTCATAGCCGATAGTGCTTAGCCAGCGATAAACCATGTCAAACGCGGTAAAAGTGCGGGCGTTGCCGATATGGAAAAAATCGTAGACCGTTGGGCCACAAACGTACATGCTCAGCTTGCCCGGCTCAAGCGTCGTCAAAGGTTGTTTTTTTCTACCGAGCGTGTTGTAAATAACTTGCATATAAAAAACTTCTCCGTGCAGAGTATGTGCGGCGACATGCAACGACACTTCAGCGCGTGGAAGCTTGCCGCCACAAGTGCTGTCTTAATGATTGGATAACTGGAATGACAATCGGGCAACCACCATCGGCGGGCCGGAAAGATTCAGAGTGATCGCGTGGAATTTACCAACATCGAGCGCATTGTGAACACAACGGGGCACGAAACGGGACACAAAACGACGCGCTTAACGCCGTAGCGGCAAACAACGGTTGCGACAGGCGAGCAAGCCTGTTCGAGAGCGGCGAGATTGTGAAGTACAAAGGCATTCTTGGTAGAATAGACATCTTGTGTGCAACAATGATTTTTAACTAATAAATTGAATTATAGCAAAATGATTAATGCCCCTTTAAGCCACAAACTGCGTGTTGGCGCAATCGTCTGTGCGCTGTGTTTTTCAGGTGCCAATTTTGCCGGTCCTGCAGAAGACACGAAGGATGCGACAAAGCTCTACCAGCAGGGCAAGCTTGATCAGGCACTTGCCAAAGTAAATGGTGCGCTGGCGCAACAGCCCAAAGACGCGCAGGGCCGATTTTTGAAAGGCCTGATACTGACGGAGCAAAAAAAGGGTGCGGATGCCATTCAGGTATTCACCGGCCTGACTGAGGACTATCCCGAGCTGCCAGAGCCATACAATAATCTCGCTGTGCTGTACGCGAATCTGGGCAATTACGACAAAGCTAAAGCGGCACTTGAACTTGCCATCCATACGCATCCGAGCTATGCAACCGCCTACGAGAACCTTGGCGATATCTACGCGCAATTAGCGCGCCGCTCGTACGACAAAGCGCTGCAGTTGGACAAGGCGAACTTGACAGCACAGGGCAAGTTGTCGATGGTGAAAGACATTTTCAATTTGCCCAAGCTGGCGTCGTCTGAACCCGCCAAAACGACGCCGGTGCAGATTGCGACGGCTTCCAAAGCAGAGCCCAAAGTTGAACCCAAGGGCGAACCCGCAAAAGCAGCTACAGCCGCATTGGCGACTTCCGCCACAAAAGCGGCAAGCGTGCCGCTTTCGGGCAACGCAAGCAACGACGTTAAAGCGACCATCTCGGCATGGGCCAAGGCGTGGGCTGCAAAGGACACTGCTGCTTATCTCGCGTTTTATGCGCCTGATTTCGAGACGCCAGCCGGCATGACGCGGGCCGCATGGGAAGCACAGCGCAAAGAACGGATCGAGCCGAAAAAATCTATTTCAGTCGATGTCAAAATTCTCAAGACATCCCTTCAGGGCAATGTTGCCACCGTGGTGTTCCGCCAGATTTACCGTGCAGACGCCGTCAAAAGCGATAACACCAAGACCTTGCGACTGGTCAAAACAGGTGACCGATGGCTGATCAACGCCGAGCGCTCCGGCGCTTGACCGGATTGATGCGCTTCCATAACCGGCGGTGGGTCCCGTCAGTCAAATTTAGCCTTTGTTTGGCCAAAGCGGTTGCTTGCTTGCTCGCCGCGCCTATTGCAGCAGCGCAGCCAGCGCCACTTGCATCGATTGCATTCAGCAACGAAGTGGAAGCATCGCTGGTGCGCGCGCTGGAATCGCTGAAAACCGACGGCATCAAGCCCGCCTTGCGCGAACTTGACGCAACGCTGGCAAAAAATCCGAATTTCCGTTTGGGCCACCTCATCAAGGGTGACCTTTTAATGGCCAAGGCCGGCACGCCGACCGCGTTTACAGGAATGAAATCACAGCCGGAGTTGGTCGCCAGCCTCAGGCACGAAGCCAAGGCAAGGTTTTCGCGCTATTTTGATGGGCCACCCAGCGATAGCCTGCCTACAGCCCTCTTACAGCTATCACCAGACCAGCATCACGTGCTGCTGGTGGATAGCGAAAACTCCCGGCTCTATGTGTACAAAAACGTCGACGGCTCACCGCAGCATGTCGCTGATTTTTATGTTTCAGTCGGTAAAAACGGATTGGAAAAGGAGCGCCAGGGCGATCAGCGCACGCCGCTAGGCGTTTATCAGGTAACGTCCAGTGTTGCCCGCGAAAAACTGATCGACTTTTATGGTCCGGGCGCATTTCCGATCAACTATCCCAATGAGTGGGATAAACGGACCGCCAAAACGGGATCGGGCATCTGGATCCATGGCACCCCGTCGACCACCTACAGCCGCCCCCCACGCGCGAGCGATGGCTGTGTGGTGCTCACCAATGACGACTTCGCCCGCATTGCGCAATTCGTCACACCGGGTGTCACACCGGTCGTCATTGCATCGAGCGTGAAATGGCAATCACCGGTTGACTGGCTCGCAACACGGGCGACGCTATCAGCATCATTGTCCGGATGGAAACAGGATTGGGAGAGTCTGGACATGGAAAAATATCTCGCGCATTATTCACAAAAATTTGATGCGGACGGAAAGAATTTCGGCAATTGGGCGGATACCAAGCGCCGCGTCAATGCAAGCAAAAATTTCGTCAAAGTCGATATCAGCAATCTCTCGGTATTCGAGTATCCGCTGGCACCGGACGCACCGCCAATGGTCATGGTCACGTTCGATCAGGATTACAAAAGTAGCAATAACAGCAGCAAAATGAAAAAACGCCAGTATTGGCAGCGCGACGGCGAGCGCTGGAAAATTATCTATGAAGGCGCTGTATAGTCACCCGCGCCCAGCCAATACGCAAACCTATTCGCAATCCCTTTTTCAGGAGTATTCATGTTCAACCATTCCCTCATTTCCAAGTCCGCTGTCTTGTGCGCAACGTTGTCCGTATCATTCGCGTTCGCTCAAAAACCAGCGGACGCCGCCAAAGCGCCAGCCAAGGCCGCAGCGGCAAAGTCTTCAACTTGCAAACTCGATAACAAAGGAACCCCCGTGAAAGTCAAACTCACCACCTCAATGGGCGCGATTACGCTCGAACTCAATAGCGAAAAAGCCCCCATCTCCACAGAGAATTTTGTAAAGTACGTGGAGAGCGGCCATTACAACGGCACCATCTTCCATCGCGTGATTGGCACTTTCATGATTCAGGGTGGCGGATTCACCAAAGACCTCGTACAGAAACCGACCAACGCGGCAATCAAGAACGAAGCAGCAAATGGCCTCAAGAATGACAACTACACCGTCGCCATGGCGCGCACGGGCGTGGTCGATTCAGCCACCACGCAATTCTTCATCAACGTCAATAACAATGATTTCCTGAACCATCAGGGTGCGTCCAACTTTGGCTATGCAGTATTCGGCAAAGTCGTCGAAGGTATGGACGTCATCGACAAGATCAAAGCGGTTAAAACCGGCGGCAAAGGCATGTTCCCAACCGATGTGCCACAGGAAACGATCACGATTGAAAAGGCGGAATGCATCTAGCGGCGTGGGCGCACTGACCTGATTCGTGCGCCCCACCCTCTTCATATCCGACCTGCACCTCTGCGCGGAGCGGCCGCAGATCACACAGATTTTCAACCGTTTCGTCGCTGAAACTGCGGCAGCCGCAGAGTCGCTCTACATATTGGGTGACCTTTTCGAGTTCTGGATCGGTGACGATCAACTCGATCATGATGCGTTAGCTGCGGACGTTTTAAAGAGGTTGAGCGTCCTCGCGGCCACTGGTACACGGATCTTTTTCATGCATGGCAATCGCGATTTCCTGATCGGCGAGCGCTTTGCGCGCGAAGCCAATCTGGTCATTCTTGCCGATCCCACCACAATCAACGAGGGCAATTCGCCCGTGATTTTGATGCACGGCGATACACTCTGTACTGACGATGCGAACTATCAATCGTTTCGGCAACAGGTTCGGAATGCCGAATGGCAAAAGACAATTCTTGCCAAACCATACGCCGAGCGCGTCGCGCTCGCAAAGTCGATTCGTTCGCAAAGCGACATCGAAAAATCGATGAAGCCTGAAGCGATCATGGATGTGAATGCTGGCGCAGTTTCAACCGCATTTCGGGACAATGGATATCCGGTTATGGTGCATGGCCATACGCATCGGCCGGCAAGGCACGTGCAAATGCTCGACGGCAGGACCTGCGTACGTTGGGTACTGCAGGACTGGCACAACGTTGGCGGCTATCTTTCCATTACCGGCGCAGAATGGCGTGCAGTCATCTTGGGCCCTTAGGTTTCAGCAAGACTGGATGCTAGTTGCCACCGAGGCCGCGCTGCAAATCCTGACAAATATCGTCAATAGTTTCCAACCCAACTGAGACTCGTAACAAGCCTTCTGAAATGCCGGATGCATCGCGTTCCGCCTGACTCACGCGTGCGTGGGTGGTCGTTGCGGGATGGGTAATGGTGGTTTTCGTATCGCCCAGATTGGCGGTGATGGAAATCATTTCCACTGCATCGATCACGCGCCACGCAGCGTCGCGTCCACCCTTGACTTCAAACGAGACCACTGCCCCCTGTGCCGTCGCTTGCCGTTGCGCCAGTTCGTACTGCGGATGTGACGGTAGCCCTGCATAGTGCACGTGAAGCACCTCTGGGTTGGCTGCCAGCCAATGCGCCAGCTTCATCGCCGATGCTGATTGAGCGTCCATGCGAATGCGCAAGGTCTCCATGCCTTTCAAGCATATCCATGCATTAAATGGGGATATGGCCGGACCGGCGGTTCGCACAAAGCCGTAAATCGGCTCGATCAGTTTTTTTGATCCGCATACCGCGCCGGCAAGGACGCGGCCCTGACCATCGAGGTATTTGGTGGCGGAGTGAATAACCAAATCCGCGCCTTGCTCTATCGGCCTCTGCAACGCAGGCGTCAACAGACAGTTATCGACCGCAAACACGGCGTTAGCCTTGCGGGCAATATCGGCAAGGGCGGCGATATCGCAAATCTCTGCGAGCGGGTTCGATGGTGTCTCGCAAAACAACAATCGCGTATTTGGCCGCACTGCGTGTCGCCATTCATCAAC